>DATLFF010000359.1:0-3373 GCA_035524915.1 Gemmatimonadota bacterium
GTCGCCGCCAGCGGCACGGTGGAGCCGATCCGCACGGTGGAGGTCAAGTCCCAGGCGTCGGGCGAGATCCTCTCGCTCGAGGTGGAGGTCGGCGACTACGTCGAGCGTGGCCAGGTGCTGGTCCGGATCGACCCGCGGGACGTGCGGAACACCTACGAGCAGGGGGCCGCCGACCTGGAGGTCGCGCGCGCCCGCTTCACCATCGCCGAGCGCCAGCTCGGCCGGATCCGCTCGCTCCACGACTCGGCCGTGGTGACCGACGAGGAGCTCGAGGCCGCCACGCTCGAGCACGCCAACGCCAACGCCGCGCTGGTGAAGGCGCAGACGAACCTGGAGCTGGCCCGCGACCGGCTGAACGACGTGGTCGTCACGGCTCCGATCTCCGGAACCGTGGTCACCAAGAGCGTCGAGGAGGGCGCCATCGTGTCGTCGACCAACCAGGTCTCGGGCGGGACGACGCTGCTGTTGATGGCGGACCTGGCCGAGGTCCAGGTGCGGACCCTGGTGGACGAGACCGACATCGGGCAAATCACGCCGGGCCAGCCGGCCGCCATCCAGGTCGAGGCGTACCCGGATCAGGCGTTCGAGGGGACGGTGCTCATGGTGGAGCCGCAGGCCACCCTGGAGCAGAACGTGACCATGTTCGCGGTGCTCACCCGGATCCGGAACGAGGGCGACCTCCTGCGGCCCGGGATGAACGCCGACGTGGAGATGGAGATCGGGAGCCGCGACGATGTGCTCGCCCTGCCGAACCAGGCGGTCAAGACCCCGGAGGAGGCCGAGCAGCTGGCCGAGGTGCTGGAGATCGCCCTGCCGGATCCGGCGGAGGCGACGGGCGCCGCGGCGCCGGAGGGCGGCGGGCCCGGCGAGCGGCCCGACGGCGGGCCCGACCTCCGCTCCATGTCCGCCGAGGAGCGGCGCGCCGCCTTCGAGAGCATGACCGCCGAGCAGCGCTCCGAGATGCAGGCCCGCATGCGCCAGGTGCGCGCAGCGCGCGAGCGCGAGGCGGCCGAGGCGCGCGCCAACCCGGGCCGGCCCCGCGCGGGCTACGTGTTCGTGCGCGACGAGGCAGGAGCGCTGGCGCTTCAGCCGGTCCAGCTCGGGCTCTCCACCTGGGAGCACACCGAGATCGTCTCCGGCCTGGCCGAGGGCGACGCGGTCGTGGTCGTCCCGCAGTCGCTCATCCAGCAGCGCGAGATGCTCGATCGGGTCCGCAGCCGCAGCGGGGTTCCCGGGGTGCAGCGGCAGTAGGCCACGCCCGTGCTGATTCTCGAGATCCTCCGGGTCGCCTTCGATTCGCTCCGCGCGAACAAGATGCGCTCGTTCCTGACGATGCTCGGCATCGTGATCGGCGTGGGCGCGGTGATCACGATGGTCGCGCTGGGGACCGGCGCGCGGGCGGCGGTCGAGGAACAGATCGCGAGCCTCGGATCGGACGTCCTGACCGTGCGCCCCGGCCAGGGGTTCTTCCGTGGCGTGCGCTCGGGCCGCGCCGAGCTCACCATGGAGGACGCCGAGGCGGTCCTCGCCGACGCCCCGCTCGCCGCGCGGATCGCCCCGGAGATGGACGGCACCGTCCAGGTGGAGTACGGGCGCACCAACGCGAACGTCCGGATCACCGGGTCGAACGCCGACTGGCGCGAGGTGAACCACTACGAGCTCGCGCTCGGCCGCTTCTTCACCTCCCAGGAGGACCAGGGCCGCCGCCGGATGGCGGTGGCGGGCGGCGCCGTGCCCGCCGTCCTCGGCACCACCGCCGAGGAGCTGGTCGGCCGCCAGATCCGGATCCTCAACGTGCCGTTCGAGGTGATCGGAGTGCTGGAGGAGAAGGGCGGTCAGTTCGGCTTCTTCAACCCCGACGAGCAGATCGTGGTGCCGATCGAGACGGCGCGCTTCCGCATCCTCGGCGAGGAGCGGATCGACAGCTTCAACGTCACGATCACCGATCCGGAGGCGATGTCGGCGGCCATGGGCCAGATCGAGGCGGTCCTGCGGCGCGAGCACCGCCTGCGGCCCGGCGAGGAGAACGACTTCTGGATCCAGGACCGGCGCGAGATCCTGGGCACGCAGGAGGAGGCGACCCAGACGTTCGGCTTCCTGCTGGCGGGGATCGCCACGGTGAGCCTGCTGGTGGGCGGCATCGGGATCATGAACATCATGCTGGTGTCGGTGACGGAGCGGACCCGCGAGATCGGCGTCCGGAAGGCGCTCGGAGCCACCCGCCGGGCGATCCTGCTCCAGTTCATGGTGGAGGCGCTGGCGCTCTGCGTGCTCGGCGGGCTGATCGGGATCGGCCTCGGCTCGGCCACCAGCGTGATCCTCTCGGAGACGGCGAACTGGAACACCGACGTGTCGCTGCGCGCGGTGGGGCTGGCGGTGGTGTTCTCGCTGGGGGTGGGACTCTTCTTCGGGATCTGGCCGGCCCACCGGGCGGCGCGGCTGGACCCGATCGTGGCGCTCCGTTATGAATAGAGGCCGCCCGGCGAGCTGAGTTCCTCCGGGCGATCTCCCTTCGCCCGAGGCGCCGAGCCTGAAGCCCGCACCGACCGTCGTCCGGACCGCGTCCGGGATCCTGCTCCTCGCGGCCGCCGCCCTGGCCGCGCTGCTCGCGGTCCTCCCCGGCGATCCGCCCATCGAGAGCCTCCTCAGGCGGGCCGGCGTGTCCGAGTACCACCTGCGCACGTACCTGACCCCGGAGCTCGCCCGGCGCGGGTATCGGCTGGCGCTGCTCTCCGTGGCACTGCTGACGGCCGGCGGCGCGGTGGGATGGACCCGGGCGGAGACCATCGCCGCCCGCGTGCGCGCCGAAGCGGCCCGGTTCCGGCAGCTCGTGACCGCTCCGCCGGCGACGCCCCATCCGGCCAGCCGGCCGTGGGACCGGGT
Source organism: Gemmatimonadota bacterium (assembly GCA_035524915.1). GTDB lineage: Bacteria > Gemmatimonadota > Gemmatimonadetes > JACCXV01 > JAHWKZ01 > DATLFF01. The sequence continues at coordinate 2,884 of DATLFF010000359.1, forward strand.
GGGTGGCGCCGCGCTGCTTTTGGTCTCGGCGGCGGTCGCGATCCGCGCGCTCGTCGCCTTCCCCGTCCGCGGGGACGAGGCCGCGATGTACGACTCCGTGGCCTCCTCCTGGGTCCCTCTGTGGCTCGTCGCCGGCATCTCCACCAACAACCATCCCGGCTACAGCGCCCTCGTCTGGGCCGGCCACTTCCTGTGGGGCGACGGCGTCACCGGCATGCGGCTCTTCAGCCTGGTCTTCTGGGGGCTTTCGGTGGTCGTGGCCGGCCGGCTTCATGCGGGGCTCGTCGGACGGCGGTCGCTGGCGCTGGTCGCGCTGGCCTTCGCCCTGCCGCCGGTCCTCACCCAGGGGATCCTCGCGCGGGGGCACATCCTCACCGTCTGCCTCGGCCTGCTGGCGGCGCTGGTCGCGGCGCGGTCGGAAGGGACCGGCGACGCCGTCCGCGCGGGGTCGTGGCCGGTTTCGCCCTGTGGGTAGTCCCCACCGCGATCC
>DATLFF010000360.1:0-9264 GCA_035524915.1 Gemmatimonadota bacterium
GGTGGAAGTCCACCTCGGGGCCGGCGCCGGCGGGGTCGAACCCGACCTCGGTTTCGTAGGACTGGCCGCGGTAGCGCATCGCGAGCGTGCGCACGAACGCCCGGTCGCCCGGCGCGACCCCCTCGCGCTCGAGACCGGCCGCGCCTTCCGCTTGGAGCTCGGCGAACACGCCGTCCAGCCGCTCGGCCGGCCACGCCTCGGCCGGCTCCAGGATGGCCCGCCCGAAGTCGAGCCGGGCGTCCGCCGCCAGGCATCCCAGCGCGGAGAGCACGCCGGCCGCCCGTGGCACCAGGATCCGCCGGACGCCCAGCCCCTCGGCCAGGGCCGCGGCGTGGAGCCCGCCGGCCCCACCGAAGGCCACCAGCGGGAAGTCGGCCGGGTCGTGCCCCCGCTCGAGCGTGACCCGTCGGACGGCCCGCTCGAGGTGGCTCCGGGCCAGCGCCAGGACCGCGGCCGCCGTCTCGCGGAGCCCCGCCCCCGCGGCGGCCGCCAGGCGGCCCATCGCCGCCTCCGCGGCCGCGGTGTCCAGCCCTCCGGGAAAGCGGTCCGGGTCCAGATGGCCGAGCACCAGGTGGGCGTCGGTCACGGTGGGCCGCTCGCCGCCCCGACCATAGCACGCCGGGCCCGGGTCTGCGCCGGCGCTCTCCGGCCCCACGGCCAGCGCTCCTGCGCGGTCGACGCGCGCGATGGAGCCGCCGCCGGCCCCCACCGTCTGGATGTCGACGAGGGGGACCCGGAGCGGGATCCCGTCCAGCTCGGCTTCGGTCGTCCGCTCGACCCGCCCCGGGACGACCGCCACGTCGCAGGAGGTGCCCCCCATGTCGAGCGTGACCAGCCGGTCGAAGCCGGCGGCGCGCGCCACCACCCGCGCCCCGATCACGCCGGCGGCGGGGCCCGACAGAATCGCGCCGATCGGCCGCGCCGCGGCCTCGCGCGGCGTGGCCGTCCCCCCGTTCGACAGCATCACGCGGAGCTCGCTCGCCGGCAGGGTCTCCTCGAGCTCACCCAGCCACCGCTCCACGACGGGCGCCAGGCCCGCCGCCACGATGGCGGTCGACCACCGCTCGTACTCCCGCGGCTCGGGCGTCACGGCGTGGCTCGCCACCACGGTCCACCCCGCCTCCACCAGCGCCCGGACCGCCGCCCGTTCGGCCTCCGGCCACCGGGCCGAGTGCAGGAGCGCCACGACCAGGACCTCGGCGCCCGCGGCCTCCAGCTCCCGCGCCGCCGCCGCCAGCTCGCGGAGATCGAGCGGCGCCACCTCCTCGCCGTCCGCCCCCGTCCGGGCGGAGATCCCGCGGACGCGCTCCCGCGGCAGCAGCGTCCGCGGACCCTCCGGCCGCAGGTCGTAGAGCCGGCGGCGGGCCTGCCGCCCGATCGCGGGGACGTCCTCGAGCCCGCGGTTGGTGATCAGGCCCACCGGCGCGGTGCGGCCCTCGAGGAAGGCGTTGGTGGCGACGGTGGAGCCGTGGACGATCCGCCCGGCGGGCGAGTCGCCGGCGAGCGCGCGGAGCGCGGCGATCACGGCCTCGGCGGGGCGGGCCGGAGTCGAGAGCCGCTTGTCGAATGCCAGGGTGCCGTCGGCCCGCTCGGCCACGGTGTCGGTGAAGGTGCCGCCCGCGTCGATCCCCACGCGAACGGCGCGCGCGGGGGGCCGGGCCGCGCTCACTCCACTAGACGGCCCGGAGCTCGATCTCGTCGTCGGGGCCGACCTGGGCGCCGATCGCGACGAGGGGGTCGAGCCGCCGCTCCCCGGCGGAGGCGAGGTGGACCATCTCCGCGCCCCGCACCACGCCGCCCAGGTAGAGGGCGAGCAGGCCCGGGACCTCGCCGGCGGGCACGGCGGGATCCACCGAGTGGGCCACAGCCCGCTCCCCGAGGGTGAACACGAGCGGCAGCTCGCCGCCCCTCATCCGCCCAGGTCCTCGTCCGGCGCGTCCCATGAATCCTCGTCGATCTCCGGCTCTTCCGGGTCCGCCGGGTCGGCCCCCGTCAGCTCCGTCTCCAGCCGGTCCAGCTCGCTCGATCCGGTCTCGAAGAAGCGGTCCACCAGATCGGCGATCCGGCGCCGCGACTCGCGGCCGGCGCGGGGCGCCACGAGCAGCCCCAGCAGGAGGCCGCCGGCGAAGGCCTTCATCTTTCCGATCATCGTCCCTCCGGGCTCGGGTGGCGGGCGCGGAGTCTTCCCCGGACTCCGTGGTGGAAGATGTCCGGCCGGGCGCGGGCCCGTCAACCGGCGCGGCGCGCCCGGTCGGGCCGGCCGAGCCGGAAGAGCGGCATGAGCGCCATCCCCGCCACGAAGCTGCCGATGTGGGCCCACCACGCCACTCCCCCGGCCGACACCTGGGTGCTGGAGATGGCCGCGGCCCCGCTCAGGAACTGGAGGACGAACCACATCCCGAGCAGCATCCAGGCGGGGAGCTCCACCAGGTGGATGAACACGAAGACCGGTATTCCGGTCAGGACGCGGGCTCGCGGATACGTCACCAGGTACGCGCCGAGGACGCCCGCGATCGCGCCGCTCGCCCCCACCGTGGGCAGGGTCGATCCCGGGTTCGCCGCCACGTGGGCGGCCGTGGCGGCCAGTCCGCACGCCAGGTACAGCACGAGATACCGCCCGTGACCGACCCGATCCTCGACGTTGTCGCCGAAGATCCAGAGGTACCACATGTTGAGGATCAGGTGGAGCCAGCCGCCGTGGAGGAACATCGACGTCAGGAGCGGGCCCGGCGACTCCAGCCACCCCGCCGGCCCCGTGCCTGCGTAGCGCGCGGGCACCACTCCCCACGTGTCGAGGAACCGGGTGAGCCCGTCTCCGAGCGTGAACTCGTAGAGGAACGCAACTACATTTATGGTCAACAGGACGTAGGTGACCCACGGGACGGTGGCGGAGGGGAGGCGGTCGCGGAACGGAAACACGCTCTGTCAGAAATCGACTACCATGAGGGTCAGAGATACGCCATTATCCGTCGGCCCGCGTGGAGAGTCCCGCGGGCGGTGAAACGTACGCGGCCCGGCGTCGCCTGTCGAAGGAGGGAAGATGCTCTATACCATCATCGTGATCCTGCTCGTCCTGTGGCTGCTCGGCGGGTTCGTCCGCCCGGTCGGCGGTTTCATCCACCTGCTGCTCGTCGTGATCCTGATCCTGTTTCTGATCCAGCTGCTGGGCTGATCCGGAGTCCGGGCGGGAAACGCCGTTTCCGGCGCCCCGCCCGCTCCTCACGGGTGGGGTCCCGAACCTCTCCGGGTGGACCGGCCCGGGCCCGCCGCGCAAAAGAAACGGACCGCCGAAAGGCCGACGGTCCGTTCGAGCGGTGCTCTGGTGCCCAAGGGGAGATTCGAACTCCCACGCCCTTACGGGCACTGCCCCCTCAAGACAGCGTGTCTACCAATTCCACCACTTGGGCTCGGGGCTTACGGCTGCTCCGCGCCGGGCTCCGCCTCCGGGGCGGCCTCGCCGGCGGGCGGCGCCTCGGGCGCGGCCTCGCCGCCGAGGATGTCCTGCAGATCCGTCGGGGCGCCCTCCGCGGGCTGCCCCTCGGCCGGGACCGCGTCCTGGGCCTGGCGCTGCATCTCGGTCTCGATCAGGCTCCGCGGGCCGGTTGAGCGCACGGTCATGAGCGAGATCAGGAAGCAGATCCCCAGGAACGCCCCCCCCAGCCAGCGGGTGGCGTTGTGGAGGAACGACGCCGTCTGGCGGCTCCCCATCATCTCCATCCCCGTGCCGGAGCCGCCGAACCCGGCGGCCAGGCCGCCGCCCTTCCCCGACTGGAGGAGGATGACGACCATCAGCGCGATGCAGACGAAGACGAGCAGGATGAGTAGGGTCGAAAACATGATAGACCTGAGAATTTAGCCCGCGGGTGGCGACCGTCAAGCGGCTATGGACGCCGCCGCCGCCGCGACGATCGCCGCGAAATCCGCCGGATCCAGGCTCGCGCCCCCGACCAGCGCGCCGTCCACGTCCGGCTGGCCCAGGAGCTCGGCGGCGTTTCCGGGCTTGACGCTCCCGCCGTAGAGGACGGCCACGGAGCGCGCCAGCTCCGGCGTCGCGATCGAGCCGAGCGCGTCGCGGATGGCCGCGTGCATCTCCTGGGCGTCCTCCGCCCGGGCGGTCCTCCCGGTGCCGATCGCCCACACCGGCTCGTAGGCGATGGCGATCCGGCCGTACTCCTCGCGCGAGAGCTCCCCGGCGGCGCGGGAGAGCTGCCGGAGCACCACCGTGCGGGCCCGGCCGGCCTCCCGCTCCTCGAGGGTCTCCCCCACGCAGAGCATCGGCTCGAGACCCGCCGCGAGCGCGGCGCGGAGCTTCTTCGCGCAGGTCTCGTCGGTCTCGCCGAAGAGCTGCCGCCGCTCGCTGTGTCCGACCAGGACCCACGCCGCGCCGGCGGCGGCCACCATCGGCGCGGAGACCTCGCCGGTGAACGCGCCCTCGGCCTCCCAGTGGCAGTTCTGGGCCCCCGCCTCCACGTCCTTCCGGCCCGCGGCCGCGCGGGCCACCTCGGCCAGCGCGGTGAAGGGTGGGAAGACGAGCACCCGCACGCCCTCGCGCGGCGCCGGCGCGGCCGCCTCGAACGCCTCCATCCACGGCCCCACGTCGGCCGCCGTCTTGTGCATCTTCCAGTTCGCGGCGATCCACGCGGGGCGGCCGCCGCTCATCGGCCGGCTCCCGGCCCGGCCGGCGCGGGATCCAGCGCCTCGACGCCGGGGAGGCTCCGCCCCCCCACGAGCTCCAACGCCGCGCCGCCGCCGGTCGAGGCATGGCTCACCTGGTCGACCAGCCCGGCCTGCTCGAGCGCGGCGAGCGAGTCGCCGCCGCCGGTGACCGTGTAGGCCCCGCGTCGCGTGGCGGCGGCCAGCCGCTCGGCCACCGCTCGCGTGCCGGCGTCGAACGGCGGCGTCTCGAAGACCCCCAGCGGCCCGTTCCAGAACACGGTCTTCGCCGACCCGATCTCCGCGGCGATCCGCTCGACCGCGCCCGGGCCGATGTCCAGGATCTTCCAGCCCTCGGGGACGCCCGCCTCGACCTCGATCGTCCGCGTCTCGGCGGCGGAATCGATCTCGCGCGCGATCACGGCGTCGACCGGCAGAACCAGCTTCTCGCCGTGGCGCTCGAGGAGCGAGCCGGCCTCGTCGATCAGGTCCTCATCGACCAGCGAATCGCCGATCTCCAAGCCCCGCGCCGCCAGGAACGTGTGGGCCATCCCGCCGCCCAGGCAGACCCGGTCGCACCGCTCCGCCAGGTCTTCCAGGACTTCGAGCTTCCCCGCGATCTTGGCCCCCCCGATCACGGCCGCGAACGGCCGCTCGGGCGCGAGCACGCGGCGGAAGGCGGCGAGCTCCTCCGCGACCAGCTTCCCCGCCACCGACGGGTGGAGCCGCTCCGTCACGCCGACGGTGGAGGCGTGGGCCCGGTGGCATGTGCCGAAGGCGTCCTGCACGAAGAACTCGCCATAGGCCGCCAGGGTCTCCGCGAACTCCGGATCGTTCGCCTTCTCGCCGGGATGGAATCGCAGGTTTTCGAGCAGGTAGACCTCGCCCCCGCCGGATTCCCGCACCAGCTTGACCGAGCGCTCGTCCAGCGGCTCCGGCATGAAGACCACGCCGCGGCCGAGGAGCTCCTCCAGCCGCTCGGCCACGGGCCTCAGCGACAGGGCGGGATCGGGACCGTCCTTCGGGCGCCCGAGATGGCTGGCGAGCACGATCACCGCGCCGCGCGCCTCGAGGGCCTCGATGGTGGGGAGCGCGGCCCGGATCCGGGCGTCGCTCGCCACCCGGCGGTTCGGAGCCTCGCCTTCGAGCGGCACGTTGAAGTCGACGCGCACCAGCGCCCGGCGGCCGTCCGCTTCCTCGGGGGTCAGGTCGTCGAGCGTCCTCCGGTCGAGCTCCCGGGCCCGGTCCTCCGCGGCCACGGCCCTACAGGAACCGGCCCAGGTACCGCGCCACGTCGACCAGCCGGGTCGAGAATCCCATCTCGTTGTCGTACCACGAGAGCACCTTGACCAGCGTGCCGTCCAGCACGGCGGTCGCGAGCGCGTCGACCGTCGAGGACTCGCTGGTGCCGTTGAAGTCGATCGACACCAGCGGCTCGTCGCTCACCGCCAGGATCCCCTTCAGGTCGCCCGCCGCGGCCGCGCGGAAGGCCGCGTTCACCGCCTCCGCCGTGGTGGCCCGCTCGACCTCCACCGTCAGGTCGACCAGCGACACGTTCGGCGTCGGCACGCGGATCGCCATGCCGTCGATCTTCCCCTCGAGATCGGGCAGCACTTTCGACGTCGCCCGCGCCGCCCCGGTGGTGGTCGGGATCATCGACAGCGCCGCCGCCCGCGCGCGGCGGAGGTCTTTGTCCGGGAAATCCACCACGTGCTGGCTCGAGGTGTAGGAATGGATCGTGGTCATGAGCCCGTGCACCCAGCCGAACTCTTCCAGGATCACGTTGGCCACGGGGGCCAGGCAGTTGGTGGTGCAGGACGCGTTGGAGATCACGTCGTGGCCGGCCTCCAGGCGGTGCTGGTTGACGCCCATCACGACCGTCATGTCGGGGTCGGGGGACGGCGCCGAGACGACGACTTTCCGGGCTCCCGCCGCCAGGTGCTTCGCGGCGTCGGCGCGCGACTTGAAGCGACCCGTCGACTCGATGACGACGTCGACCTCCAGATCGCCCCACGGCAGCGCCGCCGGATCCCGCTCGGCCAGCACCCGGAACTCGTCGCCGCCGACCGTGAGCGTGCCCTCCCCCACCTCAACCGGGGCGTCCAGTCGGCCGTGGACAGAGTCGTACCGCAGCAGGTGCGCCAGGGTACGCGCGTCGGTCAGGTCGTTCACGGCGACGAGGTCCAGGTCGCTCCCCGTCTTCCGCATGGCGCGGTAGGTCAGGCGGCCGATCCGGCCGAACCCGTTGATGGCGATGCGCATCTTCCCTCCCGTATCGGATCCCCATGAGAGCGCGAGCGCGGCGAAGTTACCGGAGAGCCGGGTCGAGCGCGAGGGCGAACGAGACGCCGGTCACCGTCTCCGCGCCGGCCGCGAGGAGGACCGCTGCCGCGGCGGCCAGGGTGGCTCCGCTGGTGGCCACGTCGTCCACGAGCGCGACCCGCGGTGGGACGGCGCCTTGGGCGCGGAACGCGCCCGCCAGGTTGGCCGCGCGGGCGGCGCGGCCGAGGCCGGGCTGGGGGGCCGTCGGCCGCACCCGCACCAGGACGTCTGCCACGGGCAGGGCGGTCCGGTGGCCGAGGGCCTCCGCCAGGAGAAGCGCCTGGTTGAAGCCGCGCGCCCGGCGGCGCGCCGGATGGAGCGGCACGGGGACCAGCGCGGCGGGCGCCGCTCCCCGCGCGGCCGCGGCGGCGAGCACCCCGGCCATCGGCTCCGCGCAGAGGTCCGCCAGGTGGCGCCACCCGGCGTACTTGAGGCCCCGGACCGCGGTCCGCGCCGGGCCGCCGGAGCGCGTGGCGGCCACGGCGGTGAGCCCGGCCGGCCAGTCCCGGCAGCGGGCGCACGCCTCGGGGGACCCGGGTCGCGGGAGCCCGCAGCGCAGGCACCCCTCGGGGAGCGCGGCGATCGCCCGCCGGCAGCGCGGGCAGAGGCCCGGCCGGGCGGCCGCCAGGGGCGCGCCGCAGTGGAGGCAGAGCGGCGGGAGCAGGCAGTCGATGAGGAACGCGGCGAGGCGCGCGAGCTCGCTCAGGGCGGTCGACCGAGGGGAGGCGGGGCGGGCGGACGCGGGCCTCGCGGCCCGGGCAGGGCGAGTCGCCCCGCGAGCCGCTCGTGGCGGAGCGCGGGGCGCGCCTTTCGCGGCCCGCCGCGGCGGGCCGCCCGGATCAGCTGCCGGGCAGGGCCAGCAGCGGGAACTGGTTCGAGATCATCGACAGGTAGCGGTCGCGCTCCTCGCCCGTCAGAATCGGCACGAAGCGGCTGACCCATCCCTGGGCGGCCTCCACTCGCTCGGTCAGGTAGTTCGAGGCGACCAGTCCCAGGTAGGCGAGCTTGATGCCCTCGTCCAGCTGGAGCGCCCGCTCGAACGCGCGGATGGCGCGCGGATAGTCGCCGAGCTGGAAGTACGATCCGCCCAGCAGCGCGAACGCGTTGCCGTGGCGCGGATCGAGCTCGACGACCCGCTCGAAGAGCGGGATCGCCTCATGGTACTTCTGCTGGCCGTACAGCAGGCCAGCGCGGCCGTAGATGGCCTCGATGGAATCGGAAGCGGCCGGCGCCGTGGGCGCGGCCTGCACTGCGCCGGGTGCCGCGAGGCACGCTCCGGCGATCAGGAGCGCCGGAAGCGCTCGTCGAACTCGCATGGTCCTGTCTTGCCCTCCACTTGGGTTCGGCGATGGGGCTTGGGGTGAACGTAGAAAAGTGGCCCGCATTGTAATGGACCTGACCAGGCCCGTCAACCCGCTTTTACTCTATATGTGGTCAGAAAGAGCTCAGACGGAAGAGCCCTGGTTGGACTCCACGAAGGGCTCCAGGTGCGCCCGGATCTCCTCGAAGACGTCCTCGTAGACCTCCCGGTCGTAGCCGATCGGGTCGCGGACGCCCTCTCCACCGCCGGGGCCGCCCAGTTCGGAGACCAGCCGGACGTCGGCCGCCGAGTCCAGATCGAGGGCGTACCGGACGTGGGAGCGGGTCATGCAGAGGACGGTGTCGGCCCAGCGCATGAGATCCTCGGTGAGGGACTGGCTGGCGTGCCCCGAGAGGTCCAGCCCGCGCTCGGCCGCCACCTCCCGCGCGTGGAGGTGGGCCGGCGCCCCGTCGCTCGCCGAGGTGCCCGCCGAGCGGACCTCGGCCGGCACGCCGGCTTCGTCCAGCATGCGCTGCAGGAGCGCCTCGGCCATCGCGCTCCGGCAGGTGTTGCCGGTGCAGACCACCAGCACCCGGTAGGGACGGGAATCGCTCACGGAGAGAAGATCGAGCGGCGGGGCCCCCGGCGCAACGCGCGGTTCCGCTACTCCAGCGCCGGACAGACCCGCGCGAGCGACTCGCGGGCGACGGCGCCCTCGCGGACGAGCCGCGGCCGCGGGCCCGTCACGTCGACCACGCTGGAGGGGGTGCCCCCGTACGCGGCGCCCCCCTCGGACTCGAGGATCCCCAGGGCCGGCTCGGCCCCCTCGCCGAAGGCGCGCGCGGCCTCGGCCACGCCCGGGGCCGGCGGCGCGCCTCGGGGGTTCGCGCTGGTCGAGAAGAGGGGGGCTCCCCACGCCGCCAGGAGCGCGGCCGAGACCACCTCGGACGCGGGCCGGACGGCGATCCGCCCGGCCTCCACCACCGCCG
>DATLFF010000361.1:0-3787 GCA_035524915.1 Gemmatimonadota bacterium
TGATCGCGGGCACGGCCGGCGCGGTGGCCGGGCTGTCCGTGCTCGGCCATGGCGGCGGCGCATTCGAGGAAACCCTCGCCGTCGCCAATGTCGCGACCGGCGTCACCACCGCCGCGTTCGGCATCGCCGCGCTGCTCCTGGCCGACGCCGACGCGGCCGAAGGCGCGCCGGCCGTGACGACGTCCGGCATCGAAGCCGCTCTCCGCCTGGCCCCCACCATGGCTCCGGGGCCCGGGCTCCGGCCGCAGCTGGGGCTCACGGTCCGGTTCTGAGGCGAGGAGCCCCGGCCGACGAACGCCTCCGGGAAATGCAGCCGGCCCGCCTCTGCGCGTCAACGCCGGATCCCGAGCAGCGAGTCCAGCTTCGCTTGGACGGCGGCCGGGGAGGTCATCGCGAGCTCGAGGTCGCAGGGCGGGCGGAGCCCGGTCCCCGCGCAGGTGGCGGCCACCGATCGGGTGGTGTCCTCGTTCAGCCAGAGCGTCTGGTACCCTTCGACCGGCTCGGACCGGGACGGGACCGGCCGCTCCTGCCAGGCCGGGTCCCCGAAGCCGCGGACGAACCGCCGCATCGTCCGCTGGGGGTCGGAATCCGACGGGTCCTTGTGGAGCGTGATGGATCGGGTGACGTCGCCGCGGACCAGCACGCGCACCCGACCCTCCGGCGTCGCGCCCTCGCAGGTGGTGAGCGACGGCCGCGTCCCCATGAACCTGCAGCTGAAGGAGCCGGCCGCGCGCGCGGTCTCCAGGACCTCCGCTTGCGACGTCCCGAGCGCGAAGCCGCCCAGCTCCTCCGGCGGCTCTCCGCCGCACGCCGCGAGGGCCACGACCACGGCCGGCGAGAGCAGGAAGATCCGGTGCATGCGGGAAGATCGTCACGCCGCCCGAACCGCGCCACCGCATACAGCCGTCGACGGCCCCATCCGGAGGCGCGGGGCCGCCTCACCGGACGGGGCGGCCTCGCGGCGGCTGGCCCATGGCTTCACGACTGATCGCGTCCACCAACCAGGCGCGGAACTCCTCGCGCAGGCGGCAGCGCAGCGCGGGCGCCCGGCCGTCCTGTGCATCCACCCTGCGGGCATCGCCGAGCACCGTCAGGTTGCTCGTCAGACCACTGCCGGCGCGGACCCACGCGGTGACCTCCACATCGAACGGCGCCGCGTAGACGGCCTCGGGCCTGCCCTGGACCATTGGACAGTCGATCCGGCTCGAGACGTGCTCGCCGCCCCACGTGTGCTGGACGCGGAACACGCCGCTCCGGACCTCGCCCTCGTGCTCGTCCCGCGCGGTTACGGGGATGGCGGTCCGCTGGAACACCTCGGCCGCGGCCCACACCACCCACGTGACGTCCTGCTCGATGGGCGTCCCGCCCCCGGGAGTGAAGAGGCCGGACGCGCCGGCGCACGCCGCGAGCGCCGGCAGTAGGAGGGCGGGCAGGACAACCGTTCGTCGCATATCGACCTCCCGGCGAGAGTCGAAGGGGCCGCCCCGCGCGGCCCGCACTCAGGGGGCGTCGCGCGCTACTCCCGGACAGGCGCATCGTCGAGGAGCGCCTGATAGACGAGGGCGCGGACCCGGGCGTGATCGTCGAGCCGGCCGGCGGGGATCACCTGCGTCAGGTAGACGACGACCAGCTCCTCGGCCGGATCGACCCAGTAGACGGAGTGGTAGGCGCCGCCCCAGCCGAACTCGCCGACGGAGCCGGGGACGCCGCGCGCGCCCAGGTCCTCGACCACCGAGAACCCGAGCCCGAACCCCGTGCCGGGGGAGCCCGCCGCCGCGAAGAGCCCGCCGACGTGGTTCACCGTCATCAGCTCGACCGTCTTCGGCGACAGGATCCGGACGCCGTCCAGCGCGCCACCGTTCAGCAGCATCTGGAGGAAGCGGCCGTAGTCGCGCGCGGTTGAGAGGAGCCCGGCGCCGCCGGAGAAGCTGGCATGGGGCCCGTCGACGTACGCCCCCTGCCCGACCATCCCGCCCGGGTCGGGTGCGCGGGTGAGACGGCCCTCGTCGTCGAGCGAGTAGACGACTGCCAGCCGCTCACGCTCCGCCGGCGGCAGGTAGAAGTGGGTGTCCGTCATGCCCAGCGGCTCGAGGATCCGGGTGCGCAGGAACGCGTCGAGCGGCATGCCGGAAACGACCTCGACCACCGCGCCCAGGATGTCGGTCGCGTAGCCGTAGACCCAGCGCTCGCCGGGCTGGGCGTCGAACGGGAGGTCGGCCATCCGACGGACGGTGGCGCGGATCGGCTCGTCCCGGTCGGCGAAGTACCAGCCCTGAATCCCGGCCGCGGCCCAGCGCTCCCGGGCCGGCCCGTAGCCGTACCCGATCCCGGCCGTGTGCGTGAGCAGGTCCCGGAGCGTGATCGGGCGCTCGACGGCGACGACGTCATACCCGCCGTCGTCGTCGGGGACGGCGACCGTCGTCCGCGCGAATTCCGGCAGATAGCGGGCGAGCGGGTGCGAGATCAGCAGGCGCCCCTCCTCCTGGAGCATCAGGACCGCCGTCGTGACGAGCGCCTTGGTCTGGGACGCGATGCGGAAGATGTCGTTCGTCTCGAGCGCGTCGCGCGCCTCGAGGTCGCGCCAGCCGAACGCTTCCAGGTACGCGACGCGACCCTCCCGGGCCACCAGCACGACCGCGCCCGGCAGCCGCCCGTCGGCGATGTAGGTCTCGAGCACCTCGCCGAGGCGCTCGAGACGCTCGGCAGAAAGGCCGGCCGCTCCGGTCGCGGCGGGCGCGGGCGGGGCGGCGGGCGTCTGGGCGGGGAGGACGCCCGGCAGCAGCGCGAGCCAGAGGAGGACAGCGGCCCGGACGAGAGCGCACCATGTTCCGGTCCTCGGAATCGGCTCAACCATGCGCTGCCCGCCGACGACTTTGATCACCCCCGCGCTCGGCCGCGGCCTTCACGTCCTCGAGGTCCCGCTGGAGCGCCTTCCGCGTCGCGCTCTTCATCAGCGGCGCGAACAGCAGGGACAGCAGCTTCGTCCAGAGGGTTTCCCCCTCGCCCCGGAGCTCCATGGCCAGCCGGATCCCGCCGTCCGTCCCGGTCAGGGACACCTTCGTACGGTAGATGGAGCCGTGGCTCCGCGCTTCCGTCGTGTAGAACGAGCCCTCGTCGGCGTCCGTCACCCACATGGTCTCGACCGCCGTCTTCCCGAAGATCGTTCGCGTTTCCCGCCACTTCAGCCCCCGCATCCCGGACGCCGGCCTCTCGAGCACTTCGACGTCCTCGATCCCGCTGATCACGCCGGACGCGTTTTCGATGTCGGAGACCAGTCTCCAGACCTCGTCGCGCGGTGCATCGACCATCACTTCGACCTGTACACGCATCCGATCACACTCCCTGGGTCCAGGACCCGTCCGGTGCAGGTTGGCGACCCGATCACGAGCAACTTCAGGGTTACCGACGTGCTGCCGGTTCTGCAAGGTGTCCTCACCCCAGCTCGCCCAGACGTCGTTCGAGGAAATTCCGCTCCGGCTTCTGCCACGCGAGGTCGAGCGCTCGTTCATAGGACACGCGGGCGTCGGGCGTCCTCCCGAGCCGGCGGCAGAGGTCCGCCCGCACCGCGTGCGCCAGGTGGTAGTCCTCGAGCTCGATAGCGGGCCACCGGGTGCGAGATCAGCAGGCGCCCCTCCTCCTGGAGCATCAGGACCGCCGTGCTGACGAGCGCCTTGGTCTGCGACGCGATCCGGAAGATGTCGTCCGTCTCGAGCGCCTCGCGCGCCTCGCGGTCGCGCCAGCCGAACGCTTCCAGGTACGCGACCCGGCCGTGCCGGGCCACCAGCAC
>DATLFF010000362.1:0-23506 GCA_035524915.1 Gemmatimonadota bacterium
TCGTTCTCCCACCCCTCGCTCGCCGCCCGGCGGATGCTGGATCTGGCGGGGATCGAATACCGGTGGGTGGCGCTCCCCGGCGGCTTCCACCCGCTGGTCCTGCGCGCGAAGGGGTTCCGCGGGACCACCGTCCCGGCCCTCGTCCTGGACGGCCACCGCGTGCAGGGCACACTCGAGATCTCGCGCGCCGTCGACGCGGTCGCCCCGGGGGTTCTCTTCCCGGCGGACCCCGAGGCGCGGCGGAAGGTGGAGGAGGCCGAGCGGTGGGGGGAGCGCGAGCTCCAGCCGGTCTCGCGCCGAATCTTCCGCTGGTCGCTGAACCGTCGCCCGTGGCTGCGGAAGGCGCTGGCGAAGCGGGGCGGCATGCCGCTCCCCGGCGTGGCGTCGACGCTCCTGAAGCCCCTGGCCGCGCGCTACGCGAGGGTCTCGGGGGCCACCGACGCGGCGGTCCGCACCGACATGGAGGGGCTCCCGGCGCTCCTCGACCGGGTGGACGCCTGGATCGAAGACGGCACGATCGGGGGCGAGACACTGAACGCCGCCGATCTCCAGATCGGCACGTCGGTCCGCGCGATCATGGCGTTCGACGACCTGCGGCCGGCGGTGGAGGGGCGACCGGCGGAGGCGCTGGCGATCCGGATCCTGCCGAAGTACCCGGGGCCGGTCCCGCCGGTCGTGCCGCCGGAGTGGCGGATCGGGGCCGGGCGGGCGGGCGCCGAACCCGACCCCGCCGGCTCCTAGTCTCCGCCCGCCGCCGTCGCCTCCGCCGCCTCCTCGCCCCCGGTCAGCGAGACCCCGAGCCACTTGTTCCCGTAGAACACTTGTGGGATCTCGTAGCCGCGGACCCACGGCTGGACCATGTCGTAGTCGACCTGGTGGACGGTGAAGATCCACGGTGCGTCCTCGAAGATGAGCCGGTCGGCCGCCCGGTAGAGCTCGATCCGGCGGTCGTCGTCGAGCGTGGCCCGTGATTCGTCGAGGATCGAGTCGACGGCCGCGTTCGAGTAGAAGGACGCATTCCCGCCGGCGCCGGCCAGCGCGCCGTGGAAGAGCGGGTAGAGGAAGTTCTCAGCGTCGGGGTAGTCGGCGAACCAGTTCAGCAGGTACGCGTCCAGCTCCCCCTGGTTGACCGATTGCCGCACCGCGCTCCAGTCGCGCTGCTGCAGATTCATCTTCACGCCCACGTCGGCCAGGTTCGACTGGACGGCCTCGAGGAACCGCTGGTTCAGCGCGAGCGAGCGGAAGTAGACGTCGAACTCGAGCCCCTCGGCGCCCGCCTCGGCGAGCAGCGCGCGCGCCCGGTCGGGGTCGTGGCCGTAGGGCCGGCCGTCTTCGCGATAGCCGTCCAGCCCGGGTGGGATCGGGCCGTGCGAGAGGATCATGTCGCCGGGGTAGATGACCCGGGCGATCCCCTCCACGTTCACCGCGTAGTTGAGCGCCTGACGCACCCGCGGGTCGGCGAATTTCTCCTTGGAGTTGTTGAGCGCGATGTAGTAGGTGACGAGCGCCGGCCGCTCGTGGATGGAGGGCTTCCACTCGGAGTTCCGGGCGAAGCGCTCGAACTCGGGCTGTGGAAACTCGTTCATGTCCACCCAGTCGAGGTTGCCGCGCTCGAACTCGGCGATCACGGTGGTCGTCTCGGGGATGATGCGGATTTCGATCCCGTCCATTCGCGGCGCCCCGCCGTGGTAGCGCGGATTCGCCACAAGCCGGATCACGTCGTCGTGGGCCCACGACTCGAACACCCACGGTCCCGTTCCGACCGGCGCCTCGCTGAAGCGGTCGCCCTTGGCCTCGATCTCCTCCCGCGGCACCACGTGGACGGCGGGCATCGCCATGAGCTTGAGGAACGGTGCGAACGGTCGCTCCAGCGTGATCTCGACGGTGATGGGGTCCACCACCCGAACCCCGGAGAGTCCCGAGGCGCGGCCCTCCAGCAGGTCGTCGGAGCCCGCCACGAAATCCAGCACCCAGGTGAGGGGACTGGCGCTCTCGGGCCGCAGCACCCGCTCGAGCGAGTAGCGCACGTCCTCGGCCGACATCCTGCGGCCGTTGTGGAAATAGACGTCGTCCCGGAGCTGGAAGGTGTAGACCGTGCCGTCCTCGGAGATCTCCCACTCGCGGGCCAGGTTGGGCTGCACTTCGTCGTCCACGAACTGCACCAGCCCGTCATACATGTAGGCCACCAGCTCGCCCCGGTTCACGTCGACCGCCTGGATCGGGTCGAGGCTGGCGGGATCGGCGCCGATCGAGAGGTGGAGCACGTTCCTGCCGGGGTCGTCCCCGCCGACGCCCCCGCCCCCGCAAGCCGCCGCGGCGGCGAAGAGCCCCGCCGACAGCGCCGTCCGAATGCGATTCCCGATCATGGATCTCCCTTCGTTCGAGTCGTTCCAGCCTCCGTCGCCCGGGGCGATGCGGACTCCGCCTCCATCTCCTCCTCGAATCGCCCCTCCCGCTTGTGATGGAGGAACCACAGCACGGCGATCACGCCGAGGATGAACGCCGCGGCGCCGCCCCAGCCGAGCCATTCCTCGATCACCTCCCAGGACGCGCCGAAGAAGTACCCGAGGAGCGTGAACGTGATCCCCCACACGATGCACGACGCCACGCTCCACGCCAGGAACGTCGGGTACGTCATCCGGCTGATCCCCGCCACGACCGGTCCGAACGAACGCAGGATCGACATGAAGCGGCCGATGAAGACCGTCTTGCCGCCATGCCGGTCGTAGAACCGCTCGGTGGCCTGGAGCCGGCGCGGGTCGAAGAAGAAGTACTTCCCGAAGCGCAGGATCAGGCCCTTGCCGTAGGTTCGTCCCAGAAGGTATCCCACCTGGTCCCCGGCGATCGCCCCGGCGGTTGCGACCAGGCCCACGATCCACGGGTCCAGCACGCCCCGGTAGGCGTAGAACGCGCACAGGACGATGATCGTCTCCCCCGGGGCCACCAGACCCAGAAACGCGCTCGTCTCGAGGAACGTGAACAGGAAGAGGACGGGGTACCCGTAGCTGGTCAGGAACGGGACGATGAACTCGACGATGCGCTCCTGCACGGGTCCTTCTACATTCGGGGTTCGCGGCCGTCAGCCGGCTCCGACGCGGGGATCCGGTGGCCGAAGTCTACGCCGCGACCCGCCCGTGCGGTACACGATTCGAGCCCCGGAGGTCCCCTGTTCCGATCCCTTCCCGGAGTGGTCCGTCTGGCGGCGCTCCTCGCCCTGGCCGTTCCCGCGGCCGCCCAGGAGCCGGCCGACCTGGTGGTGGTGAACGCGGTGGTCCACACGATGGACCCGGCGCGCCCGGCGGCGGAGGCGCTGGCAGTGGCCGGCGGCCGGATCGTGGCGGTGGGAGCGACGGACGAGGTGCGCGCGCTGGCCGGGGAGGGAACCGAGGTCCTGGACGCCGGCGGGCGCGTCGTGATCCCGGGGCTGATCGACGCCCACGGGCACCTGGAGAACCTCGGCACGATCCTCCGGACGCTGGATCTGGTCGACACCCGCGACCCCGCGGAGATCGTCGAGGCGATCCGCGCGGCGGCGGCCGAGCGGGAGCCCGGCGAGTGGATACTCGGCCGCGGTTGGGACCAGAACGACTGGCCGGTGAAGGAGTTTCCCACGCGGGCGACGCTCGACGCGGCGGCCCCCGACCATCCGGTCTACCTCCAGCGGGTGGACGGGCACGCCATCTGGGTCAACTCGGCGGCGCTGGCGGCGGCGGGCGTCGACGCGGACACCCCGGATCCGCCGGGCGGCCGGATCCTGCGGGACGGCGAGGGCCGGCCGACCGGAGTCCTGATCGACAATGCCGAGGACCTGATCGAGCCGCTGACCGCGCCGGACGCCGAGGAGATCGACGCCCGGATCGAGGCCGCCGAGGTCCATGCCCTGTCGCTGGGCCTGACGTCGGTCCACGACATGGGGACCGGTCGGGAGGAGCTCGAGGCCCTGATCCGGAGCGCCGAGGCCGGGCGGCTGCGGTTTCGCGTGGTGGTGTACCTGGACGGCGACGACGCCGCGCTGGCGGAGGACGTGGCGGCGGGACGGCTCCCCCGCGCGGCTCCCGGTGGGCGCCTCCGGGTGGCGGGCGAGAAGCTCTACGCCGACGGCGCGCTGGGGAGCCGCGGCGCGGCGCTCCTGGCCGACTACGCCGACGACCCCGGCAACCGCGGGCTGATGGTGATGCCCGCCGACACGCTGCGGGCGCGCGTGGCCCGGGCGCTGGAGCTCGGCCTCCAGCCGGCCGTGCACGCGATCGGCGACCGGGGGAACCGCGCCGCGCTGGACGCGATCGAAGCCGTACGGGACGCGGCCCCCCGCGCCGGATCGAGCACGCCCAGGTGATCGCCCCGGACGACCTCCCGCGCTTCGCCCTGCTCGGGACGGTGGCCTCCATGCAGCCCACCCACGCCACCAGCGACATGTACTGGGCCGAGGACCGGGTGGGGCCCGAGCGGATCCGCGGGGCCTACGCCTGGCGAACGCTCCGCGAGTCCGGCGCGCGGCTGGCCTGCGGGAGCGACTTCCCGGTGGAGCGCGCGAACCCCTTCCACGGCCTGCACGCCGCGGTCACTCGGATGGACGCGGAGGGCTGGCCCGCGGGCGGCTGGCGGGCCGCGGAGCGGATGACCCGCGAAGAGGCGCTCGCCTGCTTCACCGTCGACGCCGCGGCGGCCGCGGGGATGGAGGACGAGCTCGGCTCGCTCGAGGTCGGAAAGCGCGCTGACTTCCTGATCCTGGACGGCGACCCCCTGACGGTGCCCGAGCCGGCCATCCGGGAGATCCGCGTGCTGCGGACGGTGATCGCGGGAGAGACGGTGTGGGAGCCGGAACGCTGAGCGCGCCGCGGGTCCTCGGCCGGAGCGATCTGAAGTGGACGGACTACGAGGCGGGCCGCTTCGGCGCCCGGGTGGCCGACCTGGCCCGCCCGCTCGGAGCGGAGAAGCTCGGCTACAACCTGCAGGAGATCCCGCCCGGCAAGGCCAGCGTTCCCTACCACGCCCACTTCGTGAACGAGGAGCTGATCGCGCTCCTCGAGGGGGAGGCGTGGGTGCGGCTGGACGACCGCGAGCACCGGCTCGTGGCGCCGGCTCTGGTCGCGCTGCCGCCGGGCCGGGAGTCGGCTCACCAACTCCTGAACCGCTCCGCCGATCCCGCGCTCGCCCTCCTCGCGTCGACGATGATCCCCTACGAATGGGTCGAGTACCCGGACTCGGGCAAGCGCATGTTCCGGTTGAGCGGGCTCCCCATGGAGCCGCCGGACGTGCGGAAGTTCGTGCGGGACGACGGGCTGGTGGACCCCGACCCGACCACGTACTTCGAGGGGGAGCCGGTCGACGACCCGGTTGGGCCGCCCCCGGAGGCCGGGGCGGAGCCCGACCCGCGGGTCGTCCCCTTCGACGCCGTCGACTGGGAGCCCAACGAGTGGGGACCGTTCCGCTCGGAGCGGAAGCGCCTGGGCCGGGCGGCGGGAGCGCGACTCCTGGGCGCGAGCCTCTGGCGCCTCCAGCCCGGCGAGCGGAACTGTCCGTATCACGTCCACCACGTGAACGAGGAGGCCTTTTTCGTGCTGTCCGGCCGGGCGGTCCTGCGGACGCCGGACGGCGAGCGGGAGGTCGGCCCCGGGGACGCCATGGCGTTCCCCCCGGGGCCGGACGGGGCCCACGGGTTCCGCGGGGTGGGCGAGGAGGCCGTCGTGTTCCTGGCGCTCGGGACGATGGAGGCGCCGGAGATCGCCGAATACCCCGACTCGGGCAAGGTCTACGTGATGGGCGGGACGGCCCCCGGCGGCGACATGGCCGGCCGGACGCTCGACCTCGTCTTCCGGCGGACGGACGCGGTGGATTATTGGGAGGGAGAGTCCTGAGGGGCGGTCGCGGAAGCGGCTTACTCGAGCGGGTTCGCCACGCGCTCCCGCGTGGCGCGGTCCCACACCGTCCGGATGTAGGAGTTGATCCGCTGCTCTGCGCGGGCCTGGAAGAAGGGGGTCACCGAGCCCTCCCAGACTCCCATGTCGAGCAGCTTCAGCGCCCGTCGCTGGGCGAGGCCCACCCGCTGGAGGTCGGACTCCCGGTAGACGGCCTCGATGGCCCGGTCGATCTCACGTTTGTCCGGCATGAGGGAGGCGAAGCTAGGGCGTGGGCGTGAGGGTCGTCAACCTGGGGTCGCTAGTGCTCGCGCCCGAGCGCCGCGGGGTTCGCTTCGAGGTCCACCGCTCCGCGCTCGGCGAGCGACTCGGGGGCGAGAAGCTCGCCCTGGCCACCGTCGTGGTTCCGCCGGGCAAGGTCGACGGGCCGTGCCGGTTCCACCTGCGGGTCGAGGAACTGGTCCTCGTTCTGGGCGGCGAGCCGCACTTCCGGATCGCCGGCGCCGAGCACCGGCTCTCCGCGGGCGACACGGCGGCGCTTCCGCCGCGGGTGTCGAGCGCGTGGCAGATCCTCAACCGCGGGGAGCGCCCTTCCCACCTCCTGGTGGTCGGAACGCGCGGTGACCGGGACGTGATGGGGCTGCCGGACTCCCGCAAGAAGGTCTACCGGGTGGGCGGTGACGGTGAGCCGGTGCGGAACGTGGTGCTGGGCGAGCGCGGTGTGACCGACCTGTACGAGGGGGAGGACGCGGACGTTCCGCTGGGTCCGGCCCCTCCCGAGCCGGCGGCGCGCGACCCGCGGATCGCGAACGTGGAAGAGGCGCCCTGGGAGGCGTTCGGGCGGATCCCCTTCGGCGGCGAGCGCCGGCGGCTGTCGCGCCGGACGGGCGCGGTGGAGCTGGGGTACAGCCTCTACCGGATCGCGCCGGGACGGCAGGCCTTCCCGTTCCACTTTCACCACGTGAACGAGGAGTTCTTCTACCTGCGGCGGGGGTACGGCCGGCTGCGGACGGTCGACGGGGAACGGGACGTGGGCCCGGGGGACGCGTTCCTCTGCCGGGCCGGCGTGGGGGGCGCCCACTCGGTCATGAACACCGGCGACGCCACGCTCGAGTACTTCGCGTTGTCCACCATGGCCGACCCCGAAGTGCTCGAGTACCCGGACACCGGTGAGACCCACGTGATGGTGGGGGCCCCGCCCGGCGGCGACCCGCGGCGGCGGGTGCTCGACCGGATCTTCCGGCGCGGGGAGAGGGGCGGCGAGACTTGACCCCCGTCGTCGCCGGGCACGACCTTCCGGGGGTTCACTCGAGACACCCGAGACCCCTCCCAGCGAGGTTCCCATGATCAAGCGCGCGTTCGCGCCCCTGTGCGCGATTCTCGTTCTTTCCGCGGGTCCGGGCCTGGCCCAGGACGAAGAGGCGATGATGCAGGCTTGGATGGCCTACATGACGCCGGGCGAGGCGCACTCGGCGCTGACCTCCCAGGCGGGCGAGTGGAGCCATCAGGTCACCATGTGGATGGGGCCCGGGGCTCCGGCCACGGAGTCGACCGCCACGTCGACGGCCGAGGCGATCCTCGGCGGCCGCTACCTGGTGGAGCGCTTCAGCGGCAACATGATGGGCATGCCGTTCGAGGGTCAGGCCCTGATCGGCTACGACAACGCCAAGCAGAAGTTCTTCTCGACCTGGGTCGACAACATGGGAACCGGTGTGATGGCCGCCTGGGGCACCGTCGACCCGACCACCCACACCCTCACGCTGACCGGCACCGTGGTTGACCCGATGACGGGTGAGGACAAGCCCTTCCGCGAGGTCCACACGCACAGCGGACCGAACGAGAAGACGATGGAGATGTACGGTCCCGGCCCCGACGGCCAGGAGTACAAGATGATGGAGATCCACTCCACGCGCGCCGCCGCCGAGTAGGCCGCACTTTTCCGGAGGGGGCGGCGACGCCCCCCCTTCCGATCGGAGCACCCATGAACGGACCGGTCGAGGTGGCCCGCTACCGCTACCGGCACGAGGCCGAGATGCGCCGCGCCCTCCTCGACGACGAGGGGATCGATTCCGTCGTGGTGGGGGACGATGTCGGGGGGATGTACCCGGGAATCTTCCCGACAGGGTCGATCCGCCTCGTGGTGGGGCCGGAGGACGCGGAGCGTGCGCGGACGATCGTGACGGAATTCGACCAGGGGGAATACGAGATCGACGAGTCCGAGGGCGAGCCCCCCGCCGACCCCTAGCAGGTGACCTGCTAGCCCTTGCGCGGCAGGAGCGGCGGCAGCTCGTACGCCGCCCGGAGCAGCGACATCGTGTGCAGCACCCGCACCGGAGAACCCGCCCGCCGCAGCCCGTCCGAGATCTGCAGCATGCAGCCCGCATTCCCCGTCACCACCAGCTCGGCACCGGTCGCGGCCACGTGTGCGATCTTCCGCTCCAGCAGGGCCTGGGACGCCTCCGGGTGGGTCAGGTTGTAGATCCCGGCCGAGCCGCAGCACCACGTCGACTCGGGGAGCGGAGCCACGTCCAGCCCCGGGATCGCCCCCAGCAGCATCCTCGGCGCTTCGGCCACGTGCTGGCCGTGGATCAGATGGCAGGCGTCGTGGTAGGTGACGGAGAGCCCGAAGGGCCGCCGCGGCCGCCGGACTCCCTCTTCCACGAGGTGCTCGGTCACGTCGCGCACCGCGGCCGAGAAGCGCGCGGCCGGCTCCGCCCAGCCGGGGTCGTCCGCCAGCAGCGCCCCATACTCCTCCATGAACGCGCCGCACCCGCCCGCGCTCGAGATCAGCCGGACGGCGCCCGAGGCCTCGAACGCCGCCACGTTGGCGCGGGCCAGCTCCCTCGCGCGGGAGCGCCGGCCGTGGTGCGCGTGGAGCGCGCCGCAGCAGCGGAAGCCCTCGGGGACCACCACCCGCCAGGCGTTGTACGCCAGCACCAGGGCCGTGTCCGCGTTCACCTCGGGCAGGAGCACCGCCTGGACGCAGCCGGGGTGGAGCGCGACGGTGCCTCGCGGCCGGGGGGCGGGCCCCTCGGCCACCGCGTCGGACGGCTCGACCCGCGCAGGCAGCCGCCACCGCCGGCTCTGGGGGGGGACCGCGGGGGCCCGCTCCTCGAGCGCGGCCAGCCGCGGGAAGCGGCCCGCCAGCCACCTTCGCCACGGCCGGATCCGGCCCAGCGTCGCGCGGTAGAGCCGGAGGAGCCGGGCGCCGAAGCGGAGCCGGGCCGGCCACGGGAGCAGCCGGTCGAGGAGCCACACTCGCGGGAAGCCGTCCGGCCGGCCGGGGGCGGCGACCGCTTCGACCTCGCCCCGGGCCACCTCGAGCAGCCGGCCGAACTCGACCCCCGCAGGGCAGGCGGTCTCGCACGCCCGGCAGCCCACGCAGTAGTACATGGCGCCGGCGTAGGCCGGGTCGTCCGCCGCCATCTCCCCCGCGGCCACGGCGCGCATGAGCCGGATCCGGCCGCGCGGGTTGGCGCGCTCTAGCGGTGTGAGGGCGAAGGTGGGGCACGCCGGCAGGCACATCCCGCACTGGATGCAGGCGGCGAGCCGGTCGGCGTTCGACGCGGCGGGCGCCGTCACGGCAGCGTGCCCGCCAGGCGCGGATGGTCGAGCGGCGGGTGCTCGCAGCGCGGCCGGGGATCGAACAGCTTGCCCGGGTTCAGGACGTGGTTCGGATCCAGCGCGTTCTTTACGATCCGCATGAACCGGATGGCGGGCTCGCCCACCTGCCGCTCCAGGAACCGCTTCTTGGCCACCCCCACGCCGTGCTCCCCCGTGATCGTGCCGCCGAGCGAGAGCGCGGCCCCGAAGATCTCCTCGAACGCGGCCTCCGCGCGGGCGAGTTCGCCTGGAACTCGCGCGTCGAGCAGGCAGGTGGGGTGGAGGTTGCCGTCTCCCGCGTGGCCGAACACCCCGATCAGCACGCCGTGCCGCTCCGCGATCGCGCGGATCCGCTCGAGCATCGCCGGCACCGCGCTCCGGGGCACCGTGGCGTCCTCCAGGATCACGGTGGGCTTGAGCCGCGCCAGCGCGGTGAAGGCCGCCCGCCGGGCGGTCCGCAGGTCGTCCGCCTTCGCCTCGTCGTCGGCCCGCTGCACAGTGAGGGCCCCGGCGGCGCGGCAGACGCGCGCAACGGCGTCCGCCTCCTCTTCCACCACGCGGGCATGCCCGTCCACCTCGATCAGGAGCATGGCCGCGGCGTCGGTCGGCAGGCCCAGCCGGGCGAAGCGCTCGATCGCCTCGAGAGTGACGCCGTCGAGGATCTCCAGAGTGCAGGGAACGATCCGCTCCGCCCCGATCGCCGCCACCGCCTCTCCGGCGGCCGCGATCGAGCCGAACGTGGCCGTGAGCGTCCGAGTGGCCGCCGGTAGCGCGACGAGCCGGACGAGCACGCGGGTGAAGATCCCGAGCGTCCCCTCGCTTCCCACCATGAGGTCCACCAGGTTGTAGCCGGCCACGTCCTTCATCGCCTTGCCGCCGAAGCGGACCGGCTCGCCGGTCGGCAGCACCACGTCGAGTCCCTCCACCCAGTCCTTGGTGACCCCGTACTTGAGCCCCCGCAGACCGCCCGCGTTCTCGGCCACGTTGCCGCCGATCGTGCAGACGCGCATGGAGCCGGGGTCGGGCGGGTAGAAGAGCCCCCGCGCCTCGACGGCGCGGTGCAGATCGGCCGTGACCACGCCGGGCTCGACCCACGCGGTCATGTTCTCCTCGTCGATCTCGAGGATCCGGTTCCAGGAAGGGAAGAGGAGCACCACTCCGCCCTCGGTGGGAGCGGCCCCGCCCGATAGGCCCGTGCCCGCGCCACGCGGCACCAGCGCGAAGCCCTCCTCGTTGGCGAGGAGGACGATGTCGACGAGCTCCTCCACGTCGCGCGGGATCACCACCGCCTGCGGGGTCCCCGATACGAACGGGGTCGCGTCGGCGCCGTAGGTCAGAAGGTCTTCCCGCGCGGTGAGGACCCGGTCGCGGTGGGTGGCCTCCCGCAGCCCGGCGAGCGCGCGTTCGGTGAGCATCGCGGGAATGATACTACGGGGAGGCGTTCGAGCGCCCCTGCGACCGCCCGACGGAATGGCGTGGATTCGATGCCGCCGTGCGCCTAACTTGCGTCCATGCGACGCGCGCCTCCCGGCCTTCTCGCGGCCCTCGTGGCCATCTCCTGCAGCCAGCGGGTGGAGCCCGAAGAGAGCTACGTCGAGGGCGAGTCCGGTCGGCCCGTGCTGCCGGCCGGGATGACCCCGCCGGCCCTGTCGGGCGGCCAGGGACGCGCGGCGATGACGCGGACGATCCCCGACGAGCCCTCCCCGGGCGCGCTCCGCGGCCGGATCGAGGGGCCGGCGGACGGGGCGGCTTCGCCCGACGCGGTGCTGTTCCTCTTCGTCCGCGCCGCCGGCGCCTCCGGCGGCCCGCCGCTGGCGGTCCAGCGCCACCCGTCGGACGCCCTCCCGCTGGAGTTCGCGATCGGTCCCGAGAGCGCGATGATCGCCGGGACCACCTTTCCGGAGCTCGTGACCGTGGAGGCCCGGCTCGACCAGGACGGCAACGCGATGACCGAAGGACCCGACGACCGGGTCGCTCGGAGCGAGCCCGTGGCCCCGGGAACGGGGGGGATCGTCCTGCCGCTCGCCCGGCCCTGACGGGGGGGTCGCGTGATCGTCCGCCCGGTCGACGGCGGGATCCTGTGCGTTCTTCAGCGGGAGCACGCCGCGCTCTCCGGCGCCCTGGCCGAGGCGTGGCGCGGTGCGCTCGCCGGGCCCGCCCCGCGCGACTCCGTGGTCCGGGCCGCGCGCGATCACGACGCCGGCTGGGCCGAGCCCGACCGCGCCCCGCGCTTCGATCCCGCCGCCGCCGGCCCCTTCGACTACCGCACCGCCCCCCTCGCCGACCGGCTGGCCGTGGCCGAGCGCTCGGTGGGGCGCGTGGCGGCGGCGGATCCCTACGCCGGCTGGCTGGTGAGCCGTCACTTCGCGTCCTTCCACGCCGGCTCCGACGACCCCGACGCGGCCGGCTGGGTGGTGGAGCAGGTGGGGCGCCGCGCCGGCATGCTGGCCCGGGCCCGGCCGCGGGCCGGGGAGGCGGCGCTGCACCCGCACGTGCTCGAGGCCGCCTTCGACCGCCTCCAGCTCTTCGACGGGCTCTCGCTCGCCGCGTGCGAGGGGTGGACGGCGTGGGAGAGCCGCCCGATGGCGGCGGAGGCCGGAGAGCGGGAGACCACCTGGCGGTGGGCCGGCTCGGGGGACGGGACGGAAGTCCGCGGCCGAGTCGCGCCGTGGCCGTTCGAGGACGACGAGCTCCGGGCGAGCGTCCCCGCCCGCCGTCTCGCCGGCGGCCCGTGGGAGAGCGAGGCGGCGCTGGCCGAGGACTGGGAACGGGCGGAGGAGGTCCGGCTGGAGGCGGTCCTCCTTCCCGGGTAGCTTCGTCGCCGTGACCCTCGTCCCTTCTCCCGTTCGACGGGTCCGGCCGTGACGGAGTCTGCCCTCGCCTACCGCGCCGCGCGCGAGCGGGCCGCGCTCTTCGAGCTGCCGGGCGCCTCTCTCGTCGAGCTGGCCGGCCCGGAGCGGCTGGAGTGGCTCAACACGCTCGTCACCAACAAGGTGGACGACCTCGAGCCCGGCTCCGCGGCGCGGGCGTTCCTCCTCTCTCCCACAAGAGGCCGCGTGCTGGCCGACCTCCTCGTCTGCGAGACCGGCGACCGCACGTGGATCGAGTGCTCCGGCGGCTCGGCCCCGGCCGTCATGGAGATCCTGACGAAGTACTGGCTGGGCCGCGACGTGGAGTTCCACGACCGCGCGGGGGAGTGGTGGCTGGGATCGCTCCAGGGCCCCGAGGCGCCGGCCATCCTGACCGGCGTGGTGAACGACGTCCCGCCCGCCGAGGAGGGAACCCACGAGGAGACCACCCTGGCCGGGCGCGAAGCCAGGGTCCTCCGGTGGAGCGACACCGGGCTCCCCGGCTACCACCTCTGGGTGCCGGCCGCGACGACGCCGGCGGCCCGCGCCGCGATCGTGGAAGCGGGCGCGCTGGAGGGGGATCCCACCGCCTGGAAGCTGCTCCAGATCGAGGGCGGGGTCGCGGCCTACGGCCGGGAGCTCGACGAGGACGTCATCCCGCTGGAGGCCCCCACGGAGAACGCGATCCACCACGGCAAGGGGTGCTATCCGGGGCAGGAGGTGATCGCGCGGCTGTGGGCCCGCGGCCGGCCGGCCCGGCGGCTCGTGGGACTCCGGTTCGAGGGCGGTCCGGCCCCCGCGGCGGGAACCGCGCTCGACGCCGAGGGGAAGCCGGCCGCGGCGACGGTGACGGCGAGCGGGGAGAGCCCGGACCTGGGCCCGGTGGCCCTGGCCTACGTCCACCGCGACTACTGCGACCCCGGGACGCGACTCTCGGTCGACGGCGTTTCCGCGGTCGTGGTGGACCTGCCGATGCGGCGGGAGGATGGCGAGCGGTGAAGATCTACACCCGCCGGGGGGACGCCGGGGAGACCGCGCTGTTCGGATCGGGCCGGGTGGGCAAGGACGACCCGCGGGTCGCGGCCTACGGCGAGGTCGACGAGCTGAACGCCTGGCTGGGAGCGGCCCGGGCCTGGTGCGGGGATGCGTCGGTCGCGAGCGCGATCGAGCGTGTGCAGGGCGAGCTATTCGTGGTGGGGGCCGTCCTGGCCACGCCCGATCCGGGGCGGCGGAAGGGCGAGAAGTTCGTCCTCGCCGCCGACCGGGTGGCGGCGCTCGAGGCCGAGATCGACGCGTGGGAGGCCGATCTCCCGCCGCTCGAGGCGTTCGTCGTGCCCGGCGGAGGAAAGGCGGGGGCGCTGCTCCACGCGGCGCGGACCGTTTGCCGCCGCGCCGAGCGCGCGATCGTGGGACTGGAGGCCGACGACCTGCCGGAGACGCTCCTACCCTACGTGAACCGGCTGTCGGACTGGCTGTTCGTGGGTGCGCGGCGGGTGAACCGCTTCGACGGAGTCCCGGAGTCGACCTGGTAGGAGATCAGTCGGCCGGGGGGTCCTCGGTGGCGTAGATCACCGGCGCGAGCCACGGCACGAGCGTGAGCTCGCGGCCCTCGATCCGGACCGTGATCCCGCGCGCCTCGTCGAACGCCACCACCTCGAACGCCACCCCCTTCTCGAACCCCATCTGGACCAGGCGCTGCTCGACGTCCTCCTCGCGCCAGCGGATGCCGACCACCCGCCCGCGTTCGCCCTGGCGCATGAAATGGAGGGGGAACTCGACGCGCATCGGACCTCCGGGTGGCCGAACGACTCCTGAATGATAACTGTTCCTGAAAATCTGAGGATATCCGGAGCGTCCGGGCGGGTCAACCCCTCGACTCGATGAAGACGTGGGCCGCCAGCCCGGCGTCGAGGGCGAACGGCTCGCCGTCGCGCTCCATCGTGATCATGGAGCCGGGAGGGCCGGTCCCCGTCACCTCGACCGCGGCGCCGGGCACGAGGCCGAGTTCCGCGAGCCGGCGGAGGACCGAGGGGTCGCGGTCCCCCACCCGGAGGACCACCACGCGTTCCCCGGGCCGGGCCTCGCTCAGCGGCCGCAGTGGCCGCTCCCGCATGGCGCCCGTCTTGGGGGGGATCGGATCGCCGTGGGGGTCGGTGGTCGGGTGCCCGAGCATGGCGTCGATCCGGTCCTCGAACTCCTCGCTGATCACGTGCTCGAGCCGCTCGGCCTCCTCGTGGACCTCGTCCCACGCGTACCCGAGCGCTTCGGCGAGGTAGAGTTCGATCAGGCGATGATGGCGGATCACTTCGAGGGCGATCTTCTCGCCGGCGTCGGTCAGCGAGACTCCCTTGTAGGGGACGTAGTCCGCCAGCTTCATCTCCGCCAGACGCTGCATCATGTTCGTCGCGCTGGCCGCCGATACGTCCATCCGCTCGGCGATCGCCGAGGTCGAAGCGCGACCGTCGGACTCGCGCCCCAGCATGTAGATCGACTTGAGATAGTCCTCGATCGGGGGGGTGACTTCCGGCATCGCCCGGGACGGCATACCGCCAATCTCCGCGCCGCCGAACGGCCCGTCAACGGAGGCCGTCGTCCCGGAGCTGGCCGCCCCCTCCGCTTTCGACCGCCTCAGCGCAGGAAGTCGAGGTCGCGGAAGCGAACGTAGGTGACCGCGTAGGGCACGCCCCCGGCCACGCGGGGGAAGAGCCGGAGGGCGCTTCCGTCCCAGCGGCCGTCGGTGAACGGGATCACCACGAGCTGGCTGGAAACCTCGAAGACGAACTCCCCGGTCAGGAACCCCTGCCCGGTCTCGATCCGCCCGATGAACGTCTGGTCGGGTGTGGCGAGCGACGTCGAGACGGTGTACCAGGAGCCGACCACGGGCGAGGGATCGACCGCGAAGTCGTCGGCCGGGCCGGTGGTCGCGTCGCCGCAGGCGGCGGTGAGGGCGGCCAGGAACCAGACCCCGGGACGGCTCTAAGGAAGGGTTCCGGTCATCGACCCGCTCCGGAAGGGAAGGCGGCGAGCGGCGCCGACGCCACCCGGACCTCCGCCGGCTCGCCCGGACGGCTCCACGCGAAGAGGACTCGTTCGCCGGAGACCGCCATCCGCGGGAAGCCACCGGCTCGCGCCTCACTGGCGACGGCCACCCGGGCGGCGGGTCCCGCCGTTCCGCCGGGCGACACGCGCCGGGCGCGGATCTCGGCGTCGGGGCCGACCTTCTCCAGCCACGTCACGAGGGCGTGGCCGTCGGAGAGGAGCGCCAGGTCCACCCGCCCGATCGGCGCCCCCCCGTCCACCTCGACCGGCGGCCCGAACGTGGCCCCGGCGTCCTCCGAGAACGCGATCCGGACGCGGGCGGTGTCGCGGGCCGCGGTGAACCAGGCCACCGCCATCCGATCGCCCCGGGCCGCCACGGCCGGGCCGTCCACCGGGCAGGCCGAGATCTCCCAGCCATCGGCGTGGACGAGCGCGGGGGCGGTCCATTCGCCGTCCACCCGCCGGACCACGGCCACGTCGCGGATCTCCGCCGGGGAGCGGTTCCGGTAGGCCACGACGGGACCCTGGCTCGTGAGGGCCACGTCCGTCTGGCAGCAGTCACACACCCGGTCGTCCAGTTGCCCGGCGCTCGTGATGCGGCCCTCCGCTCCCACCCGGGCGAAGCGGAGCGTCATCCGGGCGTCGGCGGGCGGCTCTCCGCCCGCGGGAGCCGCGTATTCGCGACCGTCCAGCCAGACGACTCCGGCGGATCCGTCCGCGTCCGGGAACAGCGAGACGAATCCGTGCTCGGTCTCGGTCCCGTCGTCGTGGGGGACGACCGCCTCGCTCCACGTGCGGCCGCCGTCGGCCGACCGCGCCACGCGGACCTCGTAGGCGTAGGTCCCGGCCCCGGTGCGCTGGAGCCAGTGCGCCACCAGGTCGCCGCCGGGCAGCTCGACGAGCGAGGGGAAGTCGGCCCAGTTGACGAACCAGTCGCCGCCCGCGGCGATCGTGACCGGATCGGACCACTCCTCGCCGTCCCTTCGGGCGAACCGGAGCCGGTGCGCGGCCTCGCCGTCGGGCTCGATCCAGGAGAGGAGGACGGAGCCGTCTTCCGTGACGTGGAGAAAGGGCTCGCCGGAGCCCGGCGCGGCGGGGGACGCGATCTCGGTGGCCACAGGGACGCCCTCAGTCGGGGCGGCCGGCTCGCGGTCGTCGGACGGGATCGCGCACCCCAGGGCAAACGCGGTTGCGGCCAGAGCCCATCGGTGCATGTCGCGAATCTAGTAGTAGTCCGGGCGGTCCGCCGTTAACCTTGGCGGTCGATGGGCCAGCCCGTGACCTGGGTCGACGCGTTCGCCGACGCGCCCTTCGCCGGCAATCCGGCGGTGGTCTGCGTGGCCGAACGCCCCTGCGACGAGCGCTGGATGCAGGCGGTGGCGCGGGAGATCGGGCTCTCGGAGACGGCGTTCGTCGAGCCGCGCGGCGAGGAGTTCGGTCTCCGCTGGTTCACTCCGACCGTCGAGGTCGACCTGTGCGGCCACGCGACGCTGGCCTCGGCCCACGTCCTGTGGGAGGAGGAGCGGCTGCCGTCGGAGCGCCCGGCCCGGTTCCGGACGCGGAGCGGCCTCATCACCGCCCGGCGGCTCGACGACGGGTGGATCGCGCTCGACTTCCCGGCCACCCCGGCCGAGGCCGGCGAAGCGCCGGAAGGCCTCGCCGAAGGGCTCGGCGCCCGACCCCTCTGGGCGGGGCGGACCTCCCAGGGAGACTGGGTGGTGGAGCTGGGCGACGAGGCCGCCGTCCGGGCGCTGGCGCCCGATATGCGCCGGCTGGCGGGGATCGAGATGCGCGGTGTGATCGTCACCGCGGCCGCCGACATGGACGGCGCCGACTACGTGCTGCGCTTCTTCGGGCCGGGATCGGGGGTCGACGAGGACCCGGTGACCGGGTCGGCCCAGTGCGCGCTCGCGCCCTTCTGGTCCGAGCGGTTGGGCCGGAGCGCGCTGGTCGCCTTCCAGGCCAGCCCGCGCGGTGGGTGGCTGCGCGTGCGGGCGGACGGAGAACGGGTCGGGATCGAGGGGCGAGCGATCACCGTGCTGCGAGGAGAGCTGGCGATATGAATCGCATCCAGGAGGTATCGATGGAACGCTTTCGATGGAACCGTCCGGCGCTGGCGGCGATCGCCGTGGCGGCGATCGCGACGGCGTGCTCGAACGAGGGGCGGACGCCCGAGACGGATGGCGTCTCGGCGGCGGCCGCGAACGTGGCCGTGGTCCCCCGCGGGACGAACGACACCCTGCCCGCCGCGCTCCTCGGCACGGCCCCGCCCCCGCGCGGCGAGGCGGTCGCGTATGACGAGGCCGACCCCGCAGCCGCAGGGTACCTGGTGGTCCCGGACGGGGACGGTCCCCACCCGGCCGTGATCCTGATCCACGAATGGAACGGGCTGAACGATCGGATCCGTCAGGTCGCCGACGCGCTGGCGGACGAGGGCTACGTGGCGCTGGCCGCCGACCTCTACTCCGGGCGGACGGGCTCCACCCCGGAGGAGAACCGGGCGTTGGTCACGGAGGTCCGCGGCCGTCCCGAGCACGTGATCTCGAACCTCGACGCGGCCCAGAGGTTCCTGCGCTCGCGCGAGGACGTGGCCGGCAAGGTGGCCACCATGGGCTGGTGCTTCGGCGGCGGCGTAGCGCTCTCCTACGCGCTGGGCGGCGAGCGTCACGAGGGCACCGCCATCTTTTACGGCTCGCTCGTGACCGACCCCGATTCGCTGGCCGCGCTCGATCACGAGATCTACGGCACGTTCGCCGAGCAGGACCGGGGGATTCCGCCGGAGCAGGTGGCGGCCTTCGTCGAGGCGCTGCGCGAGGCCGGGGTGCCCAACGACGTCCACGTCTACGACGACGTGGCGCACGGCTTCTGGCTGTGGGTCGACCAGGATCCGGAGGCCCGCCGCGAGCCCGCGCTCGACGCGTGGCGGCGGCTCAAGGGCTACCTGGCGCGGACGATCGGGGGCTGAGCCGGGCGGGGCGGTGCTGACCGCCGACCGGCTCCTGGCGCTGGCGGCCACGGGACTGGTCGCGGCCGCGCTCGCCACGATCGCCCGGCGCGACCCCGAGGGCGCCGCGGCTCGGGCGATCCGCGCCGGGCTGACGGTGGCCCTGCTCGGAGGCGCCGCCGTCTACGTCGCCGCGGAATGGCGCGCCGGGCGGCTGTCCCCGTGGGACTTCCTGCCGCTGCACCTCTGCGATTTCGCGATCTTCATGGCGGCGTTCGCGCTGGTGACGCGGCGCCGGGGCGCCGCGGAAGTGGTCTGGTTCTGGGCGATGTCCGGGACGGTCCTGGCCATGGTCACCCCGGACGTCGACGACGGCTTCCCCGACGCGCGATGGCTGGCGTACTACGGGATGCACGGGGCGGTCGTCGCCTCGGCCGTGGTCCTCGCCGTGGGCCTCGGGCTTCGGCCCCGCCCGGGCGCGCCGTGGCGGGCGTTCGGCTGGACGCTGGCCTACGCCGCGGTCGTCGGCGCGGTGGATCTCGCGACGGGCGCCAACTTCCTGTACCTGCGGGAGAAACCCCCGAACCCGACGCTCCTCGACCTCTTCGGCCCGTGGCCCGTCTACATCGGGGTCGCCGGGCTCGTGGCGCTCGGGCTCTTCGCCCTCCTGTATCTGCCGTTCCGCCGCCGCGCGGGGTAGCCGATCCGGGGGGGCCCGCACCGGGCGTCGCTTGCATGCCGCTCCAGCGGAGCCGAGCTTGCACCGCTCGATGGACGCCGTCCTCCAGCGGATCGAGTCGCGGCGCGACCAGCACCTGGACGCCCTCCGGGAGCTGGTCGCGATCCCCAGCGTCTCCACCGACCCGGCCCGCGCGGCCGATGTCCGCCGCTGCGCCGAGTGGCTGCGGGGCCGGCTCGAAGCGGCCGGCTTCCCGGTGGCGGAGGTGATCGACACGGCCGGCCACCCGATCGTCTACGCGGAGTGGACGGCGGCGCCGGACGCGCCCACGGTGCTCTTCTACGGCCATTACGACGTCCAGCCCGAGGATCCGGTGGAGGAGTGGACCTCGCCGCCCTTCGAGGCCACGGTGCGGGACGGCCGCGTCTACGGCCGGGGGACGGCGGACGACAAGGGACAGGTGCTGGCGCACCTCGGCGCGTGGGAGGCGTGGCTCGGCGAGGAGGGCCGGCTCCCGTGCAACGTGAAAGTGCTGCTCGAAGGGGAGGAGGAGATCGGCTCGGAGAACCTC
This sequence comes from Gemmatimonadota bacterium, assembly GCA_035524915.1. Taxonomy (GTDB): domain Bacteria; phylum Gemmatimonadota; class Gemmatimonadetes; order JACCXV01; family JAHWKZ01; genus DATLFF01. The sequence goes on from DATLFF010000362.1 coordinate 19,544, forward strand.
GAGCCGTTCATCGAGGCCCATCGCGAGCGGCTGGCCTGCGACGTCGTGATGATCTCCGACAGCCCGATGTTCGCCCCTGGAGTGCCGTCGCTGTGCTACGGTCTCCGCGGGCTCGCCTACATGGAGATCCACGTCGAAGGGCCCTCCACCGATCTCCATTCCGGCTCGTTCGGCGGCGCGGTGGCGAACCCGGCCGTGGGGCTCGCCCGGATCCTCGCGTCGCTCCGGGACCACGAGGACCACGTCGCGATCGAGGGGTTCTACGACCGGGTGCGGCCGCTCTCCGAGGAGGAGCGCGCCGAGTTCCGCAAGCTCCCGTTCAACGAGATCGAGTTCCGCCGCCAGCTGGGTGTCCCCGACCTGGTCGGCGAGGCCGGTTTCTCCACGCTGGAGCGGCTGTGGGCCCGGCCGACCCTGGACGTGAACGGGATGATCTCGGGCTTCACCGGCAAGGGGGCGAAGACCGTGCTCCCGGCGCGCGCGTCGGCCAAGGTCTCCATGCGCCTGGTGCCGGATCAGGACCCGGCGGAGATCGCCGCGCTCTTCACCCGCCACGTGGAGGCGAACGCGCCGAAGGGGTTGCGGGTGCGGGTGGAGAACCTGCACGGTGCGCGGCCCTACCTCGCTCCGCTCGACCACCCGGCCAATCAGGCCGCCAAACGCGCGCTCCAGGGCGCGTTCGGCGCCGAGGCCGTGTTCACCCGCGAGGGCGGCTCCATCCCCGTGACCGTCACCTTCCGCGAGCGTCTCGGCGCCACCTCGATCCTCATGGGGTTCGGTCTGCCGGATCAGAACGCCCACGCCCCGGACGAGAACCTCGCGCTCGAGAACCTCCATGGCGGCACTCTCGCCGCCGCCCGCTTCTACCGGGAGTACGCCGAGGCCGCGGGCTGAGACGCCCGCCGGGGGGTGGGCGAGTGCGGCCCCACCACCGGCATCCGGGAACGGCGACGAGCCGCCGCGGCTCTAGCTGCCCGGCTGGACGCCGACCGGGGGTGCCGCGTCGTGGTGGACGCCGAAGGGGCCGACCCGGATCACGGGCGCGGTCGAGTCGTTCACGTAGAGGGTGAGCGAGTCGGCCTCCGGGTGGATCTGGGGTTCGAAGACGAAGACGCCGATCGCGGTGGTCCCGCTCTCCACCTTGATCCGCGGGTTCTCCCCCACGAAGCTCCCCTCGTAGACGTTCCCCAGATCGTCGACCAGGCGCGGCTGGCCGTCCTCGGCGAAGCGCACCAGGCTGTCGGGGCCGGTGTACCAGGCGGCGACCGTCATCCCCATCCAGCTCTCTCCGTAGTTCATCTGCTGGATGTGCCAGGCGGCGTCGCCGGCGCGCGAAGTCATGTCGACCGTATCGCGCCGGCCGCGGGTCATCTCGGTGTACTGCTCGGCGTCGACCCAGAACTCGTTCTCGGACTGGGCGGTGGTGTCGGCGAGTGAATCCGCCGTCTCCCCGCCGTCGCCGCCGCCGCAGGCGAAGGCGAGGGTCAGGATCGGGGCGAGGGCTAGCCGTCGGATCTGCATGGGTGTCCTCCGGGGTTGGGTCATCGATAGTTCGTGGCCTTCCAGTGAAATGGCAGGTCGGTCTCGCGCAGGGTCGCGAGGACGGCCTGCAGATCGTCCCTCTTCTTTCCGCTCACACGCACCTGGTCTCCCTGGATCTGGGCCTGGACCTTCAGGCCGGTGCCGCGGATGCGCTTGGCGAGGTCCTTCGCCTGCTCGGCGGTCAGCCCGGACTGGATCGTGGCGCGCTGACGGGCGGTCCCGCCGAGGGCCGCCTCGAGGTCGGCCCACACGAGCGCCTTCAGCGGCACGCCCCGCCGGGCCAGCTTCTCCTCGAGGATCTGCCTGAGCGACTTGAGGCGTCCCTCGTCCTCGGCGGTCAGGACGAGGTCGTCCTTGCCCTCCACGATTTCGGCCTTCGATCCCTTGAAGTCGAACCGTGTGCGCACCTCCTTCAGCGCCATCTGGACGGCGTTCTTGACCTCCTGATGATCGACTTCGGACACGATGTCGAACGTATTGTCGGATGCCATGGCTCCTCCTACGCCGCCCGCTCGGCGTACGCGGGCGTGGTGACGACGATCTTGCCGAATTGCTCGCCGGCCTCCATCCGCTCCATCGCGGCGGGCGCCTCCTCGAGCGGGAACACGCGATCGATCACGGGTCGGATCCGGTCCCCCTCGACGAGCCGGGCGAGCGTGGCGAACTCGCGCCGGTTCGCCATGGTCGACCCGTGAATGGAGATCTGCTTCCAGTACACGCGGTTGATCGGGGTCTCCGCACCGTTGCCCGAGGTGGCCCCGCAGGTCGCGATCCGGCCCCCGCGGCGGACACACTCGATCGAGTCGCGCCAGGTGGCCGCCCCCACGTTGTCGATCACCAGGTCCACGCCCCGCTTGGCCGTGAGCTCGCGGATCCGCGCCGGCACGTCCTCGGACGTGTAATCGATCGCCACGTCGGCGCCGAGGTCGATCGCGCGGTCCAGCTTGTCGCGGCTGGACGAGGTCACGAAGACCAGCCCGCCGGCGTGGGCGGCGATCTGGAGCGCGGCCGCGGCGACGCCACCGCCCACCCCGTGGATCAGCACGGTCTCGCCGGCCCGGAGCCCGCCGCGCCCGACCACCAGCCGCCAGGCGGTCATGTAGGCCAGCGGAAACGCGGCCGCCGCTTCCCACTCCAGGCCGCGCGGCTTCCGGTAGGCGTTCCGCGCCGGCACCACGACGTACTCGGCCAGCGTGCCCGGCACGTGCTCGCCGAGGAGCCGGTAGCGGATGCACAGCGACTCCTCTCCCTGGCGGCAGAACTCGCAGCGGCCGCAGAAGAGTCCGGGCTGCAGGTACACCTCGTCGCCGGGCTCGAAGGCGTCGACGCCGGGGCCGAGGCGGTCCACGATTCCCGCGCCGTCGGCCCCCAGGACGTGGGGCATCGCGAGCTCCAGCCCCGGGATGCCGCGCCGGGTCCACAGATCCAGGTGGTTGAGCGCGGCGGCCACAACGCGGACGCGCAACTCTCCCGGGCCCGGTTCGGGGTCCGGCAGCGTCCCGACCTTCACCACCTCGGGCCCGCCGTGGGCGTCGATGTACGCAGCCAGCATGCGGCGGCGGAATATAGCCGGCGGCGAAGCGGCCGCGAGCACGCGCTACTCGTACGTGGGGGCGCTCCGCTCTACCGTCAGCTCGTACTTGCCGACGTCGCCCGCCGACAGCGAGTTCGCGGCCACGATCCATTCGCCGGGCTCGTCCACCGTGAGCTCGACGCGCGAGTCGGTGCCGCCGCCGGAGTCGTCGTCGCTCGTCTCGACCCCCGACGGCGAGACGACGGTCAGGTACGCGTCGAAGTCGGGGGACTTCATCGTCACGACGATCGTCTCCCCGGGGACGGCATCGAGAGTGAACCCGTCGTAGAACGAGCCGTCCCCGCGCAGCGCGTCGCCTTCCGCGAGCTCTCCGCGCACGGTCGCGCTGGGCCCGGCGGGGATCGCCTCGGTGGCCTCCCACTGGAAGATCCGGCCGGGCCCTTCGCCGTCGTCCGGGCGCGTGCCCGTCACCAGGGCGTACGACCCGCTCTCGCCCGCCTGGTAGGTCGTGACGCGCACCCGCCAGGTGCCGGCTCCGTCCACCGGGACCTCGATGAGCGCCACGTCGGTGGACCCGCCGAAGTCGTCGTTCTGGCTCTCTTCGCCCGAGGGGGAGATCACGATCAGGTAGGGGTCGAAGTCGAGGGACGTCACGATCGCGACGAGCTCGTCGCCGGCGCTCGCCTCGACCGTGTAGTCGTCCACGAACTCGCCGCTATCGAGCGTCGCGTCGCCCTCCTGAAGGGCGCCGGAGTGGATGGTGGACTGACCGTGCGCCGCGCCGGTGGGGACGGCCAGCGCCGCCAGCGCCACGAGTGCGGCCGGGAGGGTCACGCGGACTCCCACGGGGCGGATCGACATCGGGGTCTCCTCGGGTGGCTGGTTGG
>DATLFF010000363.1:0-4872 GCA_035524915.1 Gemmatimonadota bacterium
GGAGCTCGGGCGACTCCGGGCCGGGGGAGAAGAGGCGGCCTTCGTGCCGCTGGTCCGGGATCCGGTGGTGCTCCTCGGGGCGCGGCCCCGGGCGCTCTTCCTGGCGGAGGGAGCGCGGGGGGAGATCCGGACGGTGCGGCGGGAGACCTCCCGGACCCCCCGGGCCTGCCCCACCTGCACCGAGCACAACGAGATCGAGACCTCGCAGGAGATCCGGCGGCTCTACGCCGACGCCGCCTACGGCGCCGGGGCGCTCTGGGTCCTCCGCCTCGACCCCCCCGGCTCGAGCGCAGCCGTGCTCCTCCGGCTCGGGCTCGAGCAGCCGCAGGGCCCGGAGGTGCGGGCGTGGCGGCTCGGGGGCCTTTCCGAGCCGCCTTCAGCGATCGCGGTCCAGGCGGACGGGGTCCGGGTGGCGGCCGGCCGACACCTCTACCTGTACTCGATGCCGGAGCCTGCAAAGGGTGGGCTGTGCGTCGGTGGACGGGATGAGCGCCCGGCCGCGGGAGGGGGCTCAGGAGAATAGGATCCGGCTCGGCGGGCCGGCGGAGGGCGGAGGCCAAGTGATCGCTCCGCCGCGAGCGGATGGGGGCGCCGCCCGGCCCGCCTCTAGCAACCGCAAATACAACAACGAGTTGTATATCTTCATGTAATGTCATACAGAGTTACTTTCGGGTGCCGGCGCGGGCGTTTCCACAGGTTTCCACAACCTGCCGTTCCGGCAGACCGAAAATCCTGTACGCGAGTACCCGAAAATCGTCCCGAAAGTCCACGTGATTTTCCACAGTAATACACAGAAGGGGGGAACCCTCGGAGAGGCTAGGGGCGCTCCCTGGCCAGCGCGGCGATCTCGACCGGCCCCAGGACGATCGGCTCCGGGCCGAAGAGCCGCGCCACGGCCTCGCGGTGGATTCGGATCTTGGCGCGGGAGATGGCGAGGCCGCCCAAGGCCCGGACCGGCCGAGTTGTGCCGGGCAGGGGAGCGCCGTCCTCGTCTCCGCTCATTCCCTCGATCCCCGCCGGCTCGGCACCGCTCACGTCTACCAGGAGCTCGATCCCGGACGCCGCCTCCCACGCCACGCGGGGGACCAGGAGGAGTCCGGCCGGACCCGCGGAGACGACCACGCGGGCTCCGGCCAGGAGCGCCTCGAGCGGCTCGCCGCTCTTCCAGACGACGGGGTCGATCTCCCGCTCGAACGTCCGCTGGACGAAGTCGCGCCGCTCCTCGGCCTCGGCGGCGTCGAACGCGCTCAACGTGACCCGCGCTCCGGCCCGCGCCAGGAGCCCCGCCACCCGCGCCCCCACCGGCCCTCCGCCGATCACGGCGGCGCCCGCGCCGTGCAGCTCGACCAGCTCCGCGATCCGGGCCACGGCCGCCGCGGCGACCGCGTTGCCGCCCTTGCACTCGCTCATCAGCGAGACCTGGTGCCCTCCGAAGAACGCCCGCCGGGCCTGGCGCAGCATCTCGTCCACCACGTGGTCGTTCGTCCCGGTCACGAGGACGGCCGTGCGGGCCAGCTCCTCGGCCGGGCGCGAGAAGAGCGCCCCCGACACCAGGGACGGCACGTCCTGCGGGTCGACGTCGCCGTACGAAAGCACGAAGTCGGCCCCGCCGTCCAGCGACATGATCCGGTCGTAGACGCGCGGATGGGGGTTGTGGTCGAGGTGGATCAGGATGCGGGCGGGGGCGGCCACGGGCCGAATGTAGGAGACGGAGCCACCCCGCGCCGCGTGGGCCGGGATTGACGCCGGTGCACGGCGGACGTCGCGTTGCGGCGCTACGAGATTCTCGATCCTGGAGGCCTGACGGAGGGGAGGGGGCCGATCCGGGTCCGGATTCCGAGACCCCGCCCACTCGGTCCACCTACAACTTTACATAATACATATTATGCGACATGAGTGACGCCGGCCTCTCCGGGCCGACCGGCTCTCCAGCCGCCTCAAGGCCCGGGCGTCTCCCCGGCCCCCGCCGCCGACGCGCCATCGGCCGGCCCGGCGCCGGATTCGGCGTCCTCGACGGCGTCACTCGCGTCCTCCGTGGCGCCACCCGCGTCCCCGCCCACGCCCAGCGGCTCGATCGTAAGCTCCGCCAGCGCCCGCCGAGCCTCCTCGGCCGGGATGCCATCGGGATCGAGCGCCACGATCGCGCGGTACTGCTCGGCCGCCAGCTCATCCTGGCGCTGGGCCTCGTAGACCGCGGCCAGCGCGCGGTGGAGCCGCACCTTTCGCTCGTCGTACTCCGCCTTGTCGATTGCGTCGGCGTAGATCTGCACCGCCTGGTCGAGCTGACCCGCCTCCTGATAGGAGGCCGCCAGGAGCCAGCGCGCGTTGTCCGCGAACGGCGAGTCGCCGTGCCGGTCGAGGAAATCCCGCAGGCTCGACGCCGCCTCCTGGTACTGGCCGCCCCGGTACTGGGCCAGCGCCAGGAAGAACCGGGCGTCGTCGGCGTAGGACGACCCGCCGTGGCGCGCGAGGAACCCCTGGAGATCGCTGACGCCCAGCGGGTAGTTGCCGGCGAAGAAGGACTGGCGGGCGCTCAGGTACTCGGTGGCGGCCCGCGCCTCGGCGCCCCGCGACATGCTCCGGTAGACGAAGAAGCCCGCGATCGCCACCGCGAGCACGATCACCCCGCCGATCACCTGGCTGCGGTGGGTCTCCGCCCAGTGGGCCCAGTCGAACGTCTGCTGGACGAACCGGTCCTGGCGCAGTTGCTTTTTCGACAATCTCTTGCGACTCATTCAGGAACTCCGCTACGGAAGTGGACCGGCCCCCGAGTCGATCGCGGGACGGACGTGAATGGTGCCCCCGGCGCGATTCGAACGCACGACACGCGGTTTAGGAAACCGCTGCTCTATCCACCTGAGCTACGGGGGCGGAATTCGGGGCTCCGAAACGACCAATTTACCCGATCCGGCCGGCGGCGGCATCCGAAAAGCGCACGTCGTGGGGGCGGTGCTCGTCCTGGCCGGGGGCGAGGGCCGGCGCCTGGGTGGCCCCAAGGCGACGCTCGACTGGGGCGGCCGGCCGCTCCTCCTCCACGTCCTGGATCGCCTGGCCCCCCTCGCGGAGCGCGTGGTCGTGGCCGCCCGGCCCGGGCAGGATCTGCCGCCGGGCGGTTACGAGCGGGTGGACGACGCGCTGGCGGACGCGGGGCCGCTGGCGGGCCTGGCGGCCGGGCTGGCGGCGATCGCCCCACTCGAACCCGCCGCCCTCGTGGCGGTCGCCGCCTGCGACTACCCGTACGCCGACCCCCGGCTGTTCCTCGCGCTGGCCGCCCTGGCGGCCGCCACCGACGACGTGGTGCTGCCGCGCCATGGCGGGCACGCCCACCCGCTCCAGGCGCTATGGCGCGCGCGGGCCGGAGCGGCCTGCTCGGCCGCGCTGGACCGCGGCCAGCGGCGGATCCGCTCCGCGCTCGAGTCGCTGAGCGTGCGCGCGGTGGAGGCGGCCGAGCTGCCGGGGATCGATCCGGACCGGGCGCTCCTGAACCTCAACGACCCCGGAGACCTCGACCGGGCGCGTCCGGTGAGCTGAGTCGCTCGGCCGGGCCGCCGGGCTTCCCCGCCGGCCGGCCGGTTCCCCCGTTGGCTTCGCGGCTCCTCCCCAGCCACTCTCCGATCAGCCTCTCCACCGCCGCGTCGAGCGCATCCAGCGAGGTCAGCCGCAGGTGCACGCCGGGCGCGGCGCCTTCCGGCGCGGCGTCCGCCAGGGACACGCCGTGGCGGTAGGAGAGCCCCACCCGCGTGCCCTCGTCGGCGCCCACGAGCTGGAGGTCCACCCCGGCCGGGCTCGGGAACGCCCGGATCGAGCCGCCGGGGCCGTCGATCCGCACCCAGTCCTCCCCGCTCCACGTGATCCGGCTCCCCGCGGCCTGGGCCAGCGCCTCGATCCGGGCCAGCAGCTCGCCCGTGACCGCGCCGGTGTGGCGGACGTAGATCGCGCGTCGCCGGCCGTCCTCCTCGGCCGGCATGGGGCGCGCCGTCGAGCGGTTCCAGCGGCCGGCCACGCGCACGGCGCGGACCGCTCCGTCCACGCGCCGGACCTCCCACGCCGCGAGCTCGGCGCCAGCTTCCGCCAGCCAGCCCACCGCCCGGCGGAGCCCCTCCGGCACGGCTCCGGCCACGAGGCCGATCGCCACGCGGCCCTCCGCGGGCGGCTGCCCCCAGGCGCGGTCCGCCCAGGCCTCCGGCGAGCGCTCGCCCCCGGACGGGAGCCCCCACCGCTCGCGCACCCGGGCCGCGAGCGCCGGATCCGCCGCGCCCCAGAAGTCCTCCAGCGCGCGCACCCAGACCCCCGACGGCGTGACCGGCCCTTCCGCGGCGATCCGCAGCGCCTCTACCAGCATCGCGTCGGTCGCCCGGTCCGTCGTGACCCCCACGACGAGCGGACCTCCCCCGCGATGCCATCCGATCACGGTCCGCCGCGCCGGGTCGCTGCCGGACAGGATCCGCCCGTCCGCCCAGAACACGGCGCCCTCGTCGATCAGGGCGGGATCGCGGAGCAGCCGCTCGAAGAGGTCCGCGTCGTCGGAGATGGAGAGCGGGTCCAGGAGCGGCTCCTCGAATTCAGTCAAAATTGACGAGGCTATAACATTCGTAGCCATCGAGTTGCGTGCGCCCTCCCAGGAAGCCCAGCTCAATCACGAACGCGGCCCCGATCAGCTCGCCGCCGAGCGCCTCGATCAGTCGGGCAGCGGCGGCCACGGTCCCCCCGGTGGCCAGCAGGTCGTCGACTACCACCACGCGCTCCCCTTTCCCCACCGCGTCACTGTGGACCTCGAGGGCGTTCGTGCCGTACTCCAGGTCGTACGACTCCTGGAGTGTGGTGAAGGGGAGCTTGCCGGGCTTGCGGACCGGGACCAGACCCACGCCGAGG
>DATLFF010000364.1:0-3551 GCA_035524915.1 Gemmatimonadota bacterium
CGCGGGCCCTCGCCTCCACCATGCTGACCTTGACCCACTGGATCATCCTGCTCACGCCCCTCGGCGTCTTCGCCTTCATGTACCTGGTCGCGCTCCAGACGGGGGGCGGGACGGCGGGACTCCTGGGCGCGTTCGTGGCGATCCAGTCGGGGCTCATGATCGTGGTGACGCTGCTCCTCTACCCGCTCGCGACGGTCTTCGGACGGGTCCCGCCGGGCACTTTCGCGCGGGCCGTGCTCCCGGCCCAGGTCGTCGCGTTCGGCACCCGCTCCTCGATCGCCTCGCTTCCCGCGCTGATCGAAGGCGGCCGCGATCGGATGGGCCTGCCGGTCTCCTCCACCGGGTTCGTGCTGCCGCTCTCCGTCTCGGTGTTCAAGATCAATCGCACGGTGTCCTCCTCGGTCAAGCTCCTGTTCCTGGCGCACGTCTTCGACGTGGCGCTGACCCTGCCGACGCTGGCCGCGTTCCTCGTCACGGTGATCCTGCTGAGCTTCACTTCGGCCGGCGTTCCCGGCGGCGGAACCGCCTTCAAGACGCTCCCCGCCTACCTGGCGGCTGGCGTGCCGATCGAGGGGGTGGTGCTGCTGGAGGCGGTGGACGCGATCCCCGACATCTTCAAGACGGTGCTGAATGTCACCGGCGACATGACCGTGGCCGCGATCCTCTCGCGCGACGCGCGGGCCCTGGCGCCCGCCGCCGATCCGCTCCCCGTCCCCGGCGCCGCGTGACCTACTCGCTGGCCCTTCCGTACCGGCTCCTGCGGCGGGAGCCGGGGCTCCTGGCTGCCTTCGTCACGGCCTCGCTCGGCCGGGCGGTGCTGACGGGGGCCGCGATCCTGCTCCTCCGCGAGTTCCTCGGCGGCGTGCTCGAGGAGAGCGGGGGTCTGGCCGCGCGGATCGCTGGCGAGTGGGGCCAGACGGCGGCGCTGTGGATCGTGGTCGGGCTCCTGCTGGCCGCGCACCTCGGCGCGACCGGGCTCGCCTACGCGTCGCAGGTCGTCCAGCAGAAGATCGTGAAGGTGATCGAGCTGGGTGTGATGGAGCGGCTGATCGAGCGGCTGCTCGGGCTTTCGGTGGGCAACTTCGACCGTCGGACCCAGGGGGACCTCGTCCAGGCCGTCCGCCAGGACGTCACCTACCTGCGGATGGTGGCGATGGCGGTGGCCAACATGGCGCTCGAGGCGTTCCACGCCGCCGGCCTGATCGCCGCGGCGACGGTGCTCTCCCCGTGGCTGTCGCTGTGGGCGTTCGTCCTGCTGCCGCTCGCCGCCTGGCCGGCGGTGCGGATCGCGCGCCGCGCCCTGACCCGCTCCTTCGGGGTCCGCCGCCAGGGGGTGGCGCTCTTCGACGTGCTGTTTCAGCTCCTGCGCGGGATCCGCGTCATCAAGGTCTACCAGGGGGAGCGGGCCGAGGCCGATCGCACGCTGGCGCGGGCGCGGGCGTGGTTCGACGAGCTGATCGAGATGGAGCGGGTGCGGGCCCTGGCCAAGGTCGTGCTCGACTCCCTCGGGGGGCTGAGCCTGGTCGTCGTGGTCATCCTGGGGGGGTTCCAGGTCCTGCAGGGCGCGCTGGGATGGCCCGAGCTCCTGGCGTTCCTGATCGCGGTCCGCGCCGCCCACGTGCCGCTGAACGTCATCAACTCGAGCTACGTCGACATCCAGCGCTACGGGGCCAGCGTACGGCAGATCGACGAGCTCCTGCGGGAGGAGCCCGACGTCCGGGACCGGCCCGACGCGCGGCCGCTCTCCGGGCCCCCGACGCGCCTCGCCGCGGAGGGTCTCTCGCTCTCCATCGACGGCGTGCGGGTGTTGGAGGACGTCACGTTCGAGGTCGGGGCCGGCGAGACGCTGGGGATCGTGGGGCCGTCGGGGGCCGGGAAGTCCACGCTGCTCAACCTCCTGGCCCGCTTCTACGACCCCGGCGCCGGCGCGGTCCGGCTGGACGGGGAGGACGTGCGCGCGTTCCGCCTCGCCGACGTCCACGGCGCGATGGCGATGGTCTCGCAGGACCCCTTCCTCTTCGCCACCACGATCCGCGAGAACATCCGATGCGGCCGTCCCGGCGCCACCGACGCCGAGGTCGAGGCGGCGGCGCGGGCGGCCGAGATCCACGAGGACGTGCTGGCCATGCCGGACGGGTACGAAACCGTCGTCGGCCCCACCGGGCGGGCGCTGTCGCTCGGCGAGGCCCAGCGGGTCAACATCGCCCGGGCGGTGCTCAAGAACCCGCCGATCCTCCTGCTGGACGAGGCGACGTCGGGGCTCGACTCCTCCGCCGAGACGCGCCTCCAGGGGGCGATCGACCGGCTGGCGTCGGGCCGGCTGACCATCGCGGTCGCGCACCGGCTCTCCACGCTGCGCCGCGCCTCCCGCATCCTGGTGCTGGAGGGGGGGCGCGTGGTGGGGCTCGGGAGCCACGCCGAGCTCAAGGTCTCCTGCCCCACGTACCGGCGGCTGTGGGAGGCGCAGGCCCACCCGCCCACCGGCGGGACCGAACGCCCTCCCGAGGACGATGCGCCGACCGACGCCCGCGAGAGCCCGGGCGAGCGCGAGGCCCGCGGCGGATGATCCATTACCTCGTCCGCGCTCCGCACGAGCGGGGGATCCGGGAGTACCTCCAGCTCTGGGGCCTGCCGCTGGCGGAGCGCTTCGAGGTAATTCACTACGAGAGCCTCCCCGATCGCGACCGGCTCGAGCCGGGCACGTGGATCCTGGCGGGCCTCGACCAACTCGGGCCGGCCATGCTCCGCCTGGTGGTCGAGATCCATCGCCGGCTCGAGGACGACCCGACCTTCCGGTTCCTCAACCACCCCACGCGGACGCTCCGCCGCTTCGACCTCCTCGGGGAGCTCCACCGGCGCGGATTGAACGAGTTCCGCGCCATCCGGGCGACGGCGGACCTGCGGGACCTCCGCTTCCCCGTCTTCCTCCGCTCGGCCGTCGCGCACGACGGCGCCATCTCCCCGCTGCTGCGCTCGATCGCGGCGGTGGAGCAGGCGATCGGGCGGGCGCTCGTCCGCGGCCGCCGGCTGGAGGACCTGCTGGTGGTCGAGTTCTGCGACACGTCGGACGGGGAGGGGACGTTCCGCAAGTACGGCGCCTACATCGTGGCCGACCGTTTCGCCCCGCGCCACGTCGTGCGGGGGACGGCCTGGATGCTGAAACTCGGGCACTCCAACGTCAGCCGGGAGAGCGTGATGGAGGAGCGCGAGTACATTCTGTCGAACCCCCACCGGGAGCAGCTCGAGGAGATCGTGCGTATCGCGGGGGTCGGCTACGGACGGATCGACTACGGTCTCCTGAACGGCCGGGTCCAGACGTGGGAGATCAACCTGAACCCCGTGATCGGCCGGGGGCTCCGGCCCCCGAGCGGCGTGGTCCCGGACGAGCTGCGGGTGTTCCGCGACCAGCAGAAGCGCCCCTTCTACGACCTGCTGCAGGCGGGGTTCGAGGCGGTCGACCTTCCGGGGGGTGGACCTGCGCGCGCGATCGACGTGGATCCGGCGCTCGCGCGCGCCGCGCGAGCGGAGACCGCGCGGCCCCGCCGGGCCGT
>DATLFF010000365.1:0-2884 GCA_035524915.1 Gemmatimonadota bacterium
TATCCTCTCCGAGGAGCCGGGAACGCTTCGCGGGCCCGACGTCGCGGTCGTCCTGACACCGCGCACCGATCAGGACACACCCGGTGGCTGGATCCTGGGCGCTCCGGACGTCGCGGCGGAGGTTCTGTCGCCCTCCGACACCTCGATGGGCATCCAGGAAAAGACGCTCGAATACCTGCGCGCGAAGCGGGCCACCGCCGCGCATCCGGCCGGAGGATCTCCGGGGGCTGCGCTCCTTCAGGGAGGATTATCCGGAGTCGACCCCGGTCCTGCTCCACCGGGGCGAGCAGCGTCTCGTCAAGAACGGCATCACGTGCGTGCCGGTGGAGGAGTTCCTCGCCTCGTTGCGCCCGGGTCGAGGGCTCCTCTGAGGAAGCCGCCCGTCAGAACCTGAGGAGCCGCGTCGCCTTGACCACCAGCCCCCGGTTCACGAGCCCCGGGAAGCGCTGCCAGTCGTAGGTGTCCCGCTCCTCGGTGAAGACGAGGAAGATCTCGCTGCCGGGTGCGTACTCCCAGCGCAGCCGCGCGTTGGCGCTGAAGGAGTCGGCGCTCGAGTTGTATTGCACGAGCGCGCTGAAGAACATGCGTGGTGAGAACGTGTAGGTCACCCGGGTCGACGCCAGCGTGGTGTTGAAGCTCTGGTTGGGCAGCCTCACCCAGTTGAACGAGACGCCGGGCTCGACGGAGAGCTGGCGTAGGATCTCGATACGGCCACGGTTGAAGCCGGCAGAAGTGAGCCGCCCGTCGTAGAAGTCCCCGTGGCGGACGCTCAGGCTGCCCGAAAAGAACCGCTGCGGTCCGAACGAGAACGAGGCGTCCACCGCGTCGAAGGAGTAGCGGCCGGCCGGAATGGAAGCCCCCGTGATCTGCTCGGGCAGGGCGAGGTACTCGTAGCTGTCCGTGTAGCCGAGATTGAGCTGGTCGCTGTTTTCGAGCTCGATGCCCAGGCTCGCGGATATCTCGCGGGTCTCCACGAAGCCCTGCCGGGCGTTCTCCAGGTAGTCGACGTTGCCCTGGAGCGTCGCCTGGCGGATCCACGAGATCGACGGTCGTGGGCTGGTCCGCAGGGACGCCTGCGTCTGGCGGAATCCCGAGCGACGCACCAGCCCCACCTCGGGGTTGAAGTCGTCCTCGACGAGCAGGTGGCTCACGCCGAATCCCTGCAGATCGCCCTCGTAGCTGAGGCGTCCCTGGTAGCTCTGCCCCGTCCGCGCGTCGGCGGCCGCCAGCTCGGGCGTGTGCGTGAGCGCATAGAACCCGGTCAGGTAGAGGTCGTCCAGGAAGGAGAACGATGCGTCGCCCCCGTACGTGTGGCTCCATCCGTCCGTCACGACCGACCTGGAGCGGCGGGTGAAGATCGCGCCCAGGTTGCTGCGGCTGAGCACGTCCGCGCGGAGCCGCACGGCGGTGAAGTTGGTCGGCTCGGCACCGACGTCGGTGTGCTCCTGTGTCTGGATGTTCAGCGCGCCCACGTCGAACGGCCCGAGCTTGCCCGTCAGCCGCCCGCCGCCGAGGATCGGCACCGGCACGCCCTCCAGGAGCCCGATGCGCCGGCTGAAGAAGACCTGGGGAACCGAGCCGCCGCTCCCGCCCCCGCCCCCGCCCGCGGTCCCGGCCGGGTAGTTGAAGATCCCGCGGCTCTCCAGGAAGAACTCCCGCTTCTCCGGAAAGACGAGGCTGTAGCGCGTGAGGTTGACCTGCTGCTCGTCGACCTCCACCTGGGCGAAGTCGGTGTTGTAGGTGAAGTCCGCGGCCAGGTTCTGCGTGGCCGCCCACTTCACGTCGACGCCGCCGTCGCCGTCGAGCTCGTTGCGCGTGGGCGAGGCCGCGCTCATGTCCGTCGTGAGCCCGGCGATCCCGTAGGGCTTCACGTCGAGGTTGACGCCCTGCGGAGGCGCCTCGATCCCCACGAGCGTCGCGGCCCGGGACAGCCGCAGGATCGCGTTGCTCCCGAGAGCTCCCGCGGCCGCCCGCGGAATGGGCGTGAGCAGCGATGTCTCGTTCCTGCGCCGGATCATGCGACGGAGCTGGAGACCCCAGACCTGGGAGGTCCCGGGCCGGTAGCGCAGCGACTTGAACGGGAACTGCATCTCCACGGTCCAGCCCCCGTCGAAGCGCCCCGTGCGGACGTCCCAAATGGGATTCCAGTCGAAGTTCGGGCTCCCCTCGTTCGTGACCTGGATGTCCGAGAATCCGCCCAGCGGGTTCACGTAGAAGAAGTATCCGTTCCGCCGGTCGTAGTAGGTGTCGAAGATCAGGCCGAAGTTGTCGTTCGTCCTGATCAGGTCCCGTCGCATCTCGTTCGCGACCCACTCGCTCTCGGGTGCCCGGTCGTGCATGCGAGCCGAGACGTAGACGTTCTCGTCGTCGAACATCACCCACGCCTCGGTGCGCTCGGTGGCCGGCTCGCCCTCGTCGGGAATGCTCTGCACGAACCCGTCGAGCGGAGGGACCTGCGCGTAGACCGGCTCGTCGAGGCGGCCGTCGATGTCGAGCGGCGCCTCGAGCCGGATGGCCCGCACGGTGGCGTTGCCCTCCGCGTCGCGGGCGATGACCGCGGGGGGCACGGGGGGCGGGGGGCCGAAGATCTCCGCGTCCAGGATCGCGCCCTGCTGCGCCGCCACGCCTCCGGCGGCCGCATCGCTCGCACGCGCACCCCCCGCCAGCCGCGAAGGGCTCGTCGCATCCGCCCCGCCGCCCTCCCCCTGCTCCTCACGCTCGTCCGTGAGGACGGGGGTCCCCACCGCCCCCGAAGCGCGGCCGGCCAAGGCCGCCGCTGCGGGGGATGCCGAGCCGGCAGGTGCTCCGCCCGCCGGGAGCCCGCGCGCCTCGCCCAGCGGCGACAGCTCCTGCTGTACGATCCTCCAGCTCCCCCCCTCCAGGA
>DATLFF010000366.1:0-3553 GCA_035524915.1 Gemmatimonadota bacterium
TGACCACATCGATCACGCGCGCGGGGCAGTCGAGAGCGGTGAGGATCTCGAGCGTCTGGTCCGGGTGATCGTCCAGGAGCTTCTGAGACTCGGCGGCGGGGAGCACGCTGATCGGCAGCACGGTCCGCCCGAGCCAGACACGGCCGAGGTCGTACACCTGGTGCGCCTGCTCGAGGACGGGCCGCCACGCCCTCGGAAGCCCGAGCCGCTCCCCCAGGCGCGCGCTCAGTCGAACGAACGCCGTGCGCTCCATGGAGACCCCGCCGGGCGCGGCCACCGTCAACGCCGTCGCGATACGCATCGCGTCGATCTCGCGCCGGCGCTCGCTGATCACCTCGTCGAGCTGTTCGAACTGACGCACCACCGCCGCGACCTTCCCGGCCTCGGCGATGCCCTGGGCGACCTGAGCGGGCGGGAGGCCGAACATCCGCTTGCGCCGCTCCCCGAGCACCACCACGCCGTACGTCCGGCCGTTGTCGGTCACCGGCACCCCGAGCGCCTCGCTCGACTCCGGCGGAAACACGCGGGACTGTGCCGTGTCTTCCGGATCGGGCACGGCCGGTTCGCCGTGGGAGAGGGCCCGATCGAGCCACGCCACCTCGGCGCGGGGGATCTCGGTCCCCGGAACGGGCAGGACCACGCCGGAGCGAAGCGAGTGCGCGGCGGCGACCACCAGGACGTCGCCGGTCTCGTTCAGGAGCGCGAGCACACCCTCGCTCATCGCCACGTTCTTGACGAGGTTGGCGGTGAGCAGCGTCAGGGGGGTGGTCCACAGGGGCCGATAGCCGACCGCGGGACCCGACCGGACCCCGTCGTCCTCAGGGTCGACGCGCGCCGGCGCCGCGGGGAGATGGCGGCCGAGATCCGCCGCCAAGCTGTCGATATCGAGCGGCTTCACGAGGACCGCGATGAACCCGGCGCCCTTCACGTGCGCCAGGTGTTCGGCCCGGTCGTCCGCGGTGGCCGCGAGAAACACCGGCGGCGCGCCCTCCGACGTCAAGTCCGGGATGATGTCGTCGACGACGATC
Organism: Gemmatimonadota bacterium; assembly: GCA_035524915.1. GTDB lineage: Bacteria > Gemmatimonadota > Gemmatimonadetes > JACCXV01 > JAHWKZ01 > DATLFF01. The sequence goes on from DATLFF010000366.1 coordinate 1,029, forward strand.
CCCGGCATGTCGACGTCGACGAGAACGACGTCGAGCGGTGTCCGGGCGGCGATGTCATGCCCCTCGAGCAACGTGGCCGCCTCGACGACCTGGAACCCGCCGGTGGCCAGGACCCGTCCCACCAGCCGCCGCGTGGCGGCGTCGGAATCGATGGAGAGAAGCTTCCGCGCCATCGGTGCCGCCTCCCGTCAGACCTGCGAGCTCAATGTCGTTCGTGCCGCCAGCACCGCGGTCGCGGCCGGCATCTCGAGAACGAAAGCCGCCTCGCCGGGCCCGCGTGCCTCCACCCGCAGCTCGGCGCCGTTCGCCTCGGCGAGACACCGCGCGACGGCGAGACGCAGGCGGGACTCGTCGAGCGGATGAGAGAGGTCATCGGATGCAAACAGCTCCAGCACATCGCCCAGGTCCTCGAACGCGGTGTGGAACTCCGCGAGCACGAGCTCGACCACGACGGCGCCGTTCCGGGGCGCCCCGCTCAGCGTCCCCTTTGCCTGCGGATCGAGGGCCATGGCGTCGAGCGCGAGCGCGCGCAGAATCTGCCCCAGGTGGCGCCGATCCACGTTCACCAGGAGCGGATCGGCGGCCGAGATGGTGGAGACGTGGAGCCGCCCGTCCCGGGGAGACTCCGCGGCGACCTCGTCGAGGCACGGACTCACGTCGATGACCTCGAGGGTCATCTCGTGCACGCCCGCATCGACGCGGACGTATTCCGACAGCCCGTTGACCAGGGCCACCAGCCGTGACCCCGCCTCCAGGATGTGCGCGACGTTCACCTTCTGCGGCTCGCTCAACGCCCCGTCGGCGCCGCGCAGCAGGAGCTTGGAGTATCCGACGACGTTGGTGAGGGAGCTCCGGAACGCTCGCGCGATCGGGGTGACGGTGCGGGCCTGGATCCGCTTGAGGTCCTCCCGCGGCCCCCTCGGCGTCCCCTCGACCGAGCGCAACGGGTCCGGCCCGGGCTCGGGGTCCGCCTCGATGCGGATGGCATCGACGCGGAGCTTGTGAAGCGCGCCTCGAAGCTCGTCCGCCTCCGCGGCCTGGCGGTCGCGTTCGCTTCGGAGCTTCGCCAGCTCGCTGCGCACGCGCTGCGTTTCGCCGTGCGCGTTCGCGAGGTCCTCGGCCAGCCGCTCCCGGGCCGAGTCGTAAGGACCCGAAGCGCGCTCGACGGTCGACCTTCCACGGGCGACCCTGGCCCCGACGAGGGCGACCGGGATCGCCGCGATCACCGCGAGGGCGACGAGAAAAGCCAGGGAAAGTGCCGCGGGCTGATCATGGGCCGCCGACTCCGGGCCGGTCACCGGACCCTCCGGCTTGACGGTATATCCCAGCCGGAACCGCCCGAACGCGGGGGCGCCCTTGCCCGCGCCAGCGTCAGTCAGCGGCACGACCACTTCCTCGTACGGAGCCTTGATCGTCGCGCGCATCTCCGCCGCGAGCTGGTCGTTCCAGGTCATGCCGACCTTGGTCGGGTCCGTGTGGGCGAGGATCCTCGCCTGCGGGTCCTCCACGCTGACGTAGGCGACCTCCGGCCAGGCCTGAGACTGCCGGATGAGGTCGGCCAGCGCGGCCTGGTTGGACGCGGCGACGGCGCGAAACGCGACCTGCGCCTGGAGCTCGGCCAGGCGCTGCGTCGCGACCGACGCCGACGGCGGGCGGTGAGCAATCCCGGGAAGTTGGCTCCCGGTCAGGAGCCACCACGAGCCGGCCACGAGCAGCACCTGCACGACGGCCAGAAGAGCGGCGAGACGTGCGATCGATCCCAAATTCATTGGGCCTCCTGATGGCCCCCTTGGCGCCCCTGGGACGTCCCTGACTGTCGATTGGCGGAGGCTTCTGGCGGCTTGCCGGCGGGAGCCGTGGAGCTGCTGGAGCCTTCGGCGGCGACCGGGGCGATGCCAACGAGGCCCCGCCCGGCATGTTTCGCTCACCACAGCCTAGACGCCCGCCGCCGAGGTTGCAATCCCGCGTATTGCGCCCCTTTCGAGGCCATTTTCCGCCCGGCCCCACGTCCATTGCGGCGCGCGGTACGATCAAGGAGACGCGCGGCGGGCCCCCCGGGGCTCCGTGCGCCTTGGAGGCACGTCGATGAAGCGCACTGCCCTCAGCATCATCTTCCTGATCGCCGCTCTCGTGCTGGTCGTCCGGCCCGGCCTCGCCGTGGAGCTCGTCGTGGACAACGGGGCTCCCGGCACCTCCACGGTCGGCGCCTGGTGCGTCTCGGGCGCCCCCGGGTCGTATGGCCCGAGCTCGCTCTACAACTGCGGGGGCAGCTCCCAGGACGTGTATCGCTGGACGCCCGCCCTTGCCACGTCGGGACGGTACGACGTCTACCTCTGGTGGACGACGTACCCGACCCGCGAGACCGACGCGCTGTTCCGCATCACGGAGCAAGGTGGGGCGGTGACCCTGAAGACGGTCGACCAGAAGGTGAATGGCGGCCAGTGGAACCACATCGGCTCCTACACGTTCGGACCCGCGGGACCCTTCACCGGCGGGTACGTCGAAGCGCTCGGGCTCAACGGCCA
>DATLFF010000367.1:0-5082 GCA_035524915.1 Gemmatimonadota bacterium
GGAGGACGCCGGAGGGGAAGGGCCGTGGGCGGAGCCGGCCGTCGGCCGAGGCGGCGGAGGGAAAGGGCCGCGGGCGGAGCCGGCCGCCGGCCAAGGCGGCGCCGGAAAAGAAGGGCCGCGCGCGGAGTCGGCCGCCGGCCCGCGCGGAGCCGGCCAGCCCGGCCGAGCCGGGAGCCGCGAAGGGCCCCGCGCGCAAGCGCAGGTCGCGCGGAGGCCGGAATCGCGCGAAGAAGGCGGCACCCGAGGCCAGCCCGTCCGGCGAGAAGCGGTCGCGCGCGAGCGATGGTCGGCGGAAGGAGCCCCCGCCGGAGGCGGCTCCGGAAGCGCCCCCCGAAACCGGTCCGGAAACTCCGGCTTCTGCCGCCGGAAGGCGCCGCCGGCGCGGTCGGCGCGGCGGGCGGGGCCGCGGAGGTGCGGCCTAGGGCGGCGTCACGATCGACGTCGATCCGCTTGACGGGGGGCCGCCCGCGGGCCGACTCTTGACCGCCGATGAAGAAGCGCACTCTCGTCATCCTCGGGATCGTCCTGGCCGTGACGGCCCTCGGGGTCTTTTTGCTCGGCCTCGCCCTGGCGCCGTTCCTGCGCCAGCCCCGCGCGGAGTTCGATCGACCCGGCATCCTGGTCGTCGACCTGAGCGGGCTCGTGGTGGAGCGCGAGCCGACCGACCTCTTCAGCGCCCAGCTCCTCGGCGCCCAGCACGAGCTGCTGGACCTCTCGCTGGCGCTCGACCGCGCGATCACCGACGACGACATCGCGGGGGTCTACCTGCGGGTGGGCTGGCCCGGCTACGGGTGGGCCAAGGCGGAGGAGATCCGCGGGCGGCTCCAGGCGCTCCGCGAGGCCGGCAAGTTCGTCCACGCGTACACCTCGTTCACCAACGAGCGCGGCTACTACGTGGCGCTGGCCGCCGACCTCATCTACCTGCTCCCCGACGCGGGCATGGAGCTCAACGGCTTCAAGGTCGAGTCGCCGTTCATCCGGCAGATGATGGAAAAGATGGGGATCGAGCCGCAGGTCGAGGCGATCGGCGAGTACAAGAGCGGGGCGGACATGTTCCGCCGGGACGACATGAGCCCGGAGGACGAGGAGGCGACGCGCGCGATCCTGGATCTCGTCTACGACCGGTTCGTGGCCGCGGTGGTGGAATCGCGAGAGGTCGACCGCGAGCGGTTCGTGGAGGCGTTCGACCGCGGGATCTACCTGGGCCGCGATCTCGAGGCGCTGGGCCTGATCGACGGGGAGATGCACGAGAGCGCGGTCCTGCGGGGCGCGCTCGCCGAGGCTCTCGACGCCGAGGTCGAGGAGGTGGACGTCGGTCACGTGGATTTGCACCTGATCGACGTCCGCGACTACGCGAGACAGATGCCGGACCCGCCGGGGTCGATCGGGGGGACGATCGCGCTGGTTTACGCGACCGGCACGATCACCGGGGGAGAGAGCGGCTTCGATCCCCTCTTCGGCCAGACGATGGGCGCTCGCACGATGGTCCGGATGCTGCGCGACGTGGCGGCCGACGAGGAGGTGGACGCGGTGGTTCTGCGGGTGGACTCGCCGGGCGGCGACGCGCTGGCCTCGGAGGAGATCTGGGCGGCGGTCGGCGAGCTGCGCCAGATCGTGCCGGTGGTGGTCTCGATGAGCGACGTGGCGGCCTCGGGCGGCTACTACATCGCCGCCGGGGCGGATTCGATCCTGGCGGAGGCCACCACGATCACGGGCTCGATCGGCGTCTTCGCCGTGCTCCTGAACCTGCGCGAGATGTGGGGGAAGCTCGGGGTCACCTGGGACCAGGCGGCCACCAACGAAGGGGCCGACTTCCCGCCCTTCAACCGCTCGATGACCGAGGAGGAGCGGGAGACGTTCCGGGGGTTGATCGAGCACACCTACCAGGCGTTCCTCCAGCGCGTCTCGGCGGGCCGCGACATGCCGGTGCCGAGCGTGGACGCCGTCGCGCGCGGCCGGGTGTGGACCGGCGCGGCGGCCGAGGAGCGGAACCTGGTGGACGGCCTGGGGGGCCTGGAGTCGGCGCTGGCCGCGGCGAAATCGCTGGCCGGGATCGACCCCGACGACCGGGTGCGGCTCCACGTCTATCCCGGAGAGCCGACGCTCATCGAACGGCTGCGGGAGGCGTTCCGGCTCCAGATGGCGCCGGCCCGCGTGGAGGCCGGCGGGCTCGGCTCCCCGCTCGTGGGCGGGCGGGCCCGCGAGCTCCTGCGGCTGCTGCCCGGCGCGGGGCTGGTGTTCCGGGACGGCCCCGGACGCCCGATGACCGTGATGCCCTGGGTGGTCGAGATCCGCTGACCGCAGATCCGGCCCGGCTCGAGCTCGACGCGGAAGCGATGCGGGCGCTCGGCCACCACGTGGTCGATCTGCTGGTCGACCACCAGGTCGGGCTCCGTGACCAGCCCGCCGGCGCCCGGGCCGACCGCGCGACGCTCGAAGCGCGGCTCCGCGAGCCCGCTCCCGAGACCGGAAGCGACCCCGAGGCCGTGGTCGCGCGGCTCGAGCGGGACGTCCTCTCCGCCATGGGCCGGGTCCATCACCCGCGCTTCTTCGCGTTCGTGCCGAGCCCGTCCAACTTCGTCTCCGTCCTGGGCGACACGCTGGCCGCCGGGTACAACGTGTTCGCCGGCACGTGGTTCGAGTCGTCCGGGCCGGCCATGCTGGAGCTGGTGGTCCTCGACTGGCTCAGGGAGTGGTGCGGCCTGCCGGAATCCACCGAAGGGCTCTTCACCAGCGGCGGCTCGGCGGCCAACCTGACGGCGCTGGCGGTGGCCCGGCGGGCGCGTCTGGACGACCGGGTGGAGGGCGCGGTGGCCTACGCGTCCGACCAGACCCACTCGGCGGTCGGCCGGGCGCTCCGCGTGCTCGGCTTCGCGCCCGATCAGCTCCGGACGGTCCCCTCCGACGCGCGCTTCCGCCTGCCCGTGGAGCCGCTCCGCGCGGCGATCGAGGCCGACCGCGCCGCCGGCCGGCGGCCCTTCTGTGTGGTCGCCAGCGCCGGGACGACCAACACCGGCGCGGTGGATCCGCTGGACGAGCTGGCCGACCTCTGCCGGGACGAGGGCCTCTGGCTCCACGCCGACGCGGCCTACGGCGGGGCGGCGGTTCTCAGCGAGCGCGGCCGGGCGGCGCTGGCGGGGATCGAACGGGTGGATTCGCTGGCGCTCGATCCCCACAAGTGGCTCTTCCAACCCTACGAGATCGGCTGCGCGCTCGTGCGCGAGGGCGGCCTCCTCGGCGAGACGTTCCACGTGCTTCCCGACTACCTGCGGGATGTGGAAGCGCGCGCGGGGGAGGTGAACTTCGCCGACCGGGGGATCCAGCTGACCCGCTCGTTCCGCGCGCTCAAGCTGTGGCTCTCGATCCAGGTGTTCGGCCTCGCGGCCTTCCGCGAGGCGGTGGAGCGGGGGATCTCGAACGCGGAGACCGCGGAGGCGATCCTGCGGGAGAGCGGCGCGTGGGAGATCGTGACGCCGGCCGGGCTGGGGGTGGTGACATTCCGCTGGCGGGCGGAGGACGCGGACACGGCCGAGCGCGCGACGGCGGGCCTGGTGGAGGCGGCCCAGGCGGACGGCTTCACGCTCGTCAGCTCGACCCGGCTCCGCGGCCGCACGGTGCTCAGGCTCTGCCCGATCAACCCGCGGACCACCGACGAGGACCTGCTGGAGTCGATCGGGCGGCTGGAGATGTTGGCGAAGCGGCTCGAGGATTGATCCGGACCGAGGGCCTCGGCGCGCACGCGGCGGCGGTCGAGGCCGCCCTCGACCGCCTGGTCGAGGTCCGCGCGGTGGAGCGGATCCTGGCGCGCGACTATACGCTCTGGAGACCCGACCCCGACGAGATCGCCGACCGCCTGGGCTGGCTGGACGCCCCGTCGCGGGCGAACGGCCGGCTCGGGCCCGCCCGCGCCCTGGCGGCCGAGGCCCGCGCCGCGGGGCTCTCGCGGGCGCTCCTGGCCGGCATGGGCGGGTCGAGCCTGGCGCCCGAGGTGTTCCAGCGCGTGTTCGGTCCCGACCCCGAGGGGCTCGACCTCGAGGTCCTGGACACGACCGATCCCGCGGCCGTGGCGCGCGCCCGGGCGGACTACGAGCCCTCGCTCACGCTGGTCCTGGTCTCGTCCAAGTCGGGGACCACGGTCGAGACGCTCTCGCTCTTCAAGCGGCTCTGGCGCGACGCCGTGGAGACCCTGGGCGAGGCGGGCGCGGCCGAGCGCTTCGTGGCGATCACCGACCCCGGGAGCGCGCTGGCGGAAACGGCCGGGGAGCTCGGGTTCCGCGCGGTCTTCCTCCCCGACCCGGACGTGGGCGGCCGCTACTCTGCCCTGACCGAATTCGGGCTCGTGCCCGCCGCCCTGGTGGGGGTCGACCTGGACCGGCTGCTCGGCCGCGCCCGCGCGATGGCCGAGGCCTGCGCCGTTCCGGACCCGCGCGCGAACCCCGGTGCCCGCCTGGGCGCGGTGCTGGGAGGGCTCGCGGCGGCCGGTCGAGACAAGCTCACCCTCTGGCTCCCGCCGCCGATCGCCGCCTTCGGGGCCTGGCTGGAGCAGCTGATCGCCGAGTCGACGGGGAAGGACGGGACCGGCATCCTGCCCGTCCTCGAGACCCCGCACTCCCAACCGGAACGCTACGGCGACGACCGCCTGTTCGTCGGACTCCGCCTGCCCGGCCCCGACGCGTCCGGGGACGCGCTGGACGCCCTATGCACCGCCGGCCATCCCGTGGTCCGGCTGGACCTCGCCGACCGCTACGACCTGAGCGGCCAGATCTACCTGTGGGAGTTCGCGACCGCCGTGGCCGGGTTTCTCTTGGGGGTCCAGCCTTTCGACCAGCCGGACGTGGAGGCGGCCAAGGCGCGGGCGAAGGAGCTGCTCGATCGCTCCCGGGGCGAGGGAACGGTCCCCGAGGACCCGCCGGTGGCCTTCGACGCGGGCGTGGCGATCCACGGCGATCTCCACGCCGCCGACCTGCCGGGCGCGCTGGCGGCGCTCCTGGAAGACGCCCGGCCGCCGGAGTACCTCGCGGTCCTCGCCTGGCTCCCCCCGTTCCCCGAGCTCGCCGCCGCGCTCGGGCGCCTGCGGGAGAC
>DATLFF010000368.1:0-9996 GCA_035524915.1 Gemmatimonadota bacterium
GCCGTCCGCGCTATCCTGCTTCGAAACGCGTGTGCAACGTCCAGTGTTCAAAGCGAGAGAGGAGGCGGCCGTGAGTGAGGGTTTCGTCCGGCGGTCGGGAGAATCCGAGGCGCGCGAGGTCACCGCGGGCACGGCGACCACGATGGAGGTCCTGGTGGGGCCCACCGAGGGCGCCCCGAACTTCGCGCTCCGACGTTTCCGGATGGAAGAGGGGGGCGGCATGCCGCGTCACGTCAACCGTGTCGAGCACGAGCAGTACGTGCTCTCGGGCCGCGCGAAGGTGGCGATCGGCGACGTCGAGCACGAGGTGGCGACCGGCGACGCCCTCTACATCCCGGCGGGAGTGCCTCACTCCTACCGCGTGGTGGAGGCGCCGTTCGAGTTCCTGTGCGTGGTGCCGAACGCGGCGGACCGGATCGAGATCCTGGAACGGGAATAGCCCCGCGGAGCGGGCCGCGGTCCCGCACTCGAGAGTCCCACTCGCGGTCGACCCCGACCGCCGGCCCCGCTACATTCTGCCCATGATCTACTTCCTGATCCCCGCGTACGACGAGGAGGACACGATCGGCCTCCTCCTCTACAAGATCCGCGACGTCATGCGGGACATCCGCCGGGAGTACCTGGCGATCGTCCTCGACGACGGGTCGACCGACGGGACCGCGGAGGCGGCCGAGGCATACCGGCGCTTCCTCCCCGTCAAAGTCCTCCGGCACGCCGAGAATCGGGGCCTGGGGCCCTCGCTCGACCGGCTGGTGCGCGAGGCCGTGCGGCTCTCCCAGTACCCCGAGCGTGACATCGCGGTCGTGATCGAGGCCGACTTCACGCAATCGCCCGACTCCGTCCCCGCCATGGTGAAGGAGATCGAGGCCGGCGCCGACATCGCGATCGGGGCACGGACGCACCCCGAAAGCCAGATCGAGGACTTCCCCGGCCATCGACGTCTGGGGGGCCGGATCGTCACCACCGTGCTCCGGGCGATCATGCCGCTCCCGGGAGTCACCGACTACACCTCGAGTTTCCGCGCCTACCGGATCGGCACGCTGAAGCGCGCCGTGGCGGGCTTCCAGGAGGGTCTGATCGGCTCTCCGGACGGCTCGGCCAACGTCGAGCTCCTGCTGCGTCTGGGTCGGTTCCATCCCACCTTCGCCGAGGTACCCGTCCACTACCGCTTCGACGTCCGCCCCCGGGCGTCCCGCCACCGCCTGGGCCGCGAAATCCGGGGCGGGCTCTCGCTCACCGGCCGGGTGGACCGGGTCGCCGCACCGCCCGCCTGACGGCGGAACATTCACTCCCCTTCGCACGTATCAGGGTATGATGATTCTCACCCGATCCATTTTGACCGCCCTCGTCCTGTCGGCGATCGCCACTCCGGCGACGGCCCAGAACGGCTCCGGCCACGGGGCCCCACCGTTCGAAGTCGGCGAGGGTCTCCAGTACTCGGTCAGCTACGGCTTCGTGCCGGCCGGCACCATGGAAGTGCGGGTGGCCGGCATCGAGCGCGTGGCCGACCGGCCCGCCTACCACTTCGTGATGGACGCCAGGAGCAACCGGGCCGTCTCGACGCTCTACGAGATCGCGGCCCACGAGGAGTCGTGGTTCGACGTCGCGCATCACCGCTCCCTGCGCTACGAGCGGCGCAACATGGAGAACGACAAGTCGCGCAGCAAGTCGATCCGCTTCGATCCCGCGTCCCGCACCGCGACCGTGACCGAGCGCGGCGAAACCGCGACCGAGACGACGAGCCCCGACGCCGTGGACCAGCTCGCCTTCCTCTACTACGTCCGGCTGCTGGACCTGCGCCCCGGGGCCAGGTTCGTGCTGAACAACCAGGTCGATCCCGCCGAGAACCCCATCGTCATCCGAGTTCTCAAGAAGGAGCGCGTGCGTGTTCCCGCGGGGAGCTTCGACGCCTTCGTCCTGGACCTCGACGTGACGACCGACAGCGGGTTCTTCAAGGAGGGCGGGGAGAACCGGATCTGGGTGTCCACCGACGCGCGGCGCCTGGTGCTCAAGATGTCGAGCAAGGTCGGCATCGGATCCTTCCAGGCGGAGTTGGTCGAGCGGACCGACTGACCCGCTTTTCCCGAACTCGCTCGGCGGCCGGTCGCGGGGGTCGCGGCGAGTGACCCGGGTCGCGTATCTTGGGTCCCCGTGCGAATCCATGGCCTCCTTCCGATCGTGCTGGCGCTCGCTGCCTGCGCGCCGCGCGCGAGCACGGCACCACTCCCCGGCCGGACCGCGCCACCGCCGGCGGCCCCGACCGCGCAGGTCCCGGGCGGCGCCTCGGCGGCCGATGCCGACCGGCTCCCCGGCTGGCTCGACGCCGTGGTGGACGGCCCGCTCGAGCGCGCCCACTGGGGAATCGCGGTCTACGACCTGACCGGGGATCGCTGGGTCGCCCGCCACGCCGCCGACCGGTACTTCGTCCCGGCATCGAACCTGAAGCTCGTGGTGAGCGCCACGGCGATGGAGCGCCTCGGCCCCGACTACCGCTGGCGTACGAGCGTCTACGCGACTGCGCCCCTCGCACCCGACGGGACCCTGGAGGGCGACCTGGTCCTCTACGGCCGCGGCGACCCGAACCTCTCGGGACGCCACTTCGACTCGATGACCTTCGTCTTCCAGGCGCTGGCGGACTCCCTCGCCGCTCGCGGGCTCACGCGGGTCTCGGGCGACCTCCTGGCCGACGAATCGCTATGGGACGCCGACCACGTCCGCAGGGACTGGGCTGGCTACGACCTCCTCTGGTGGTACGCGGCGCCGGTCGGGGCCCTCGGGTTCAACGACAACGCCATCGACTTCGCCGTCCAGCCCGCCTCCCGGGTCGGAGCGCCGCCGCTGGTGGAGGGGGACCCCTCGAGCGCGTTCTGGACGCTCGAGAACGGCGCCACGACCGGTCCGCCGGGCGCGCCCCACACGTTCGACCTGACCCGGATCCCTGGCACAAACCGGGTGATCGCCTACGGCGTCCTGCCGCTCGACACGCCTCCGCGCACCGAGTACTTCGCGGTGGTCGACCCGGCGGGCTGGGCGGGCACCATCTTCCGCGAGGTCCTCGCCGCCCGCGGCATCGAGGTCCACGGCGGGGTCCGCACCGTTTCCGACCCCGCCGCTTCTCCGGTCGCCGCCGGTGACACGGTGGCGCTCGCGGCCTGGGAGTCGCCGACCCTCACCCGGGTGGTCGAGTCGATCAACGGCCGGAGTCAGAACTGGCACGCCGAGCAGGTGCTGAAGACGCTCGGCGCGGAAGCGCGGGGGGAGGGATCGTGGGCGGCCGGCCTCGCGGTCGAGCGGGCCACGCTCGCCGCGCTCGGCGTGGACACGACCGGGTTCCTGCTCAGGGACGCCTCCGGCCTCTCGAGCGCGAATCTCGTTACGCCCGAGGGACTCGTCGCGCTTCTCCGCGCCGCCCGCGCGGAGCCGTGGGCCGAGGCGTGGCTCGCCTCGCTGCCGGTGGCGGCCGAGAGCGGATCCCTCCGCCGCCGGTTCGCGAACACGGTCGGCGCGGGCCGTGTCCACGCCAAGACCGGCTACATCGAGAACGTGTACTCGCTGTCCGGCTATCTCGAGACGATGACCGGCCGCGAGTACGCGTTCAGCGTGATCGTGAACCAGACCGGCCCCGGCTCGAGCGGGGCGACGGAGACGATCGACCGGCTGGTGAACGCGCTGATCTCCGGCGCCGCCCCCTGAAGCCGCCGGGCGACCCGTTCCCTCCCCCCGGCTACGTGTGCTGGCGCCAGGACGGCCGCGACGCCGCTGCCCCCCGGGACCTCGAACGCGTGGTCCGCGCGGCCCTCGCCGAGGCGCCGACGCTGCACCGCTGGGCCGCCGCCCGATCCGAGCGCTCGATCCACGCCGGACGCGGTACGATCCACGTCGTTCGACTCGGCCCGACCGAGGCCGCCGTGCGGCGCTTCCACCGCGGAGGATGGATGGCTCCGCTCCTGGGCGATCGGTACCTGGGGCGCCCTCCCCGACCCTTCGTGGAGCTCGCGACGAGCGAACGGGCGCGCGAGCGCGGGATCGCCACCCCCCGGGTCCTGGCCGCGGTGGCGTACCCGGCGCGGCCCGGGTACCGGGCGGAGATCGCCACCGAGTGGCTCTCCCCCGGTCACGGCCTGGGCGCGCTCCTCGTGCCCGGCGCGTACCCGGAGCCGGTCCGCGCCGCCGCGCTCGAGGCCGCCGGCGAGGCGGTGGGACGGGCTCACGCCGCGGGACTGGACCACCCGGACCTGAACGTCTCGAACCTCTTCCTGCAGCCCGCCCCGGACGGCCGCTGGACGGCCTGGATCCTGGACCTCGACCGGGCGCGCTTCCGGGAGGGCGCCGACCCCGGGCAGGCCGCGCCCGCCGGGTTCGCCGGGCGGAACGTGGGCCGGCTGGAGCGCTCGATCGGGAAGGCGCGCCGGGCGGGGCGGGCCCGATGGACGGAAATCGACCGGACGGCCCTCCTCGACGGGTGGCGGCGGGCTATCGGCGGGCGGCGGAGGGGCCGGTAGGGGACCCAGCGGGCTCGGTGTAGCCGTCGCCGCCGGGCGCCGCGGGCTCTCCGAGCGGCGGCGAGCCCGCCGGCGGAACGGCGGAGAACCAGCCCCCGCCCATCCTCCCCTCGAGCCACGCCAATCCGGCCAGCAGGCCCAGGCTCCCCGCCAGGAAGAACGCGATCACTCCGACCACGATCCAGGCGGGCGACCCGCCGGAGGCGGAACGGTCGAGCGGCGCCGCATAGACCACCAGCGAGATGGCGTTGAAGGCGCCGTGGACCAGGATCGCCGAGCGGATCGTGCCCGTGGTCAGGACGAGCCACGCGAGCACGAGTCCCAGAAAGAACGTCGGCACGAGCTGCCAGGGGTTGTAGAAGTGGAACAGCGCGAACGCCAGCGCGGTCCAAACCGTGGCCGCTCGCGGACCGTGGCGGCGGGCGAGTCCCTGGAGGATCACGCCGCGGAAGAGGGCCTCCTCGAGGATCGGCGCGATCACGACCGCGACCGCCACTGTGACGATCAGGTCGGCGCGGCCCGAGATTCCGAGGAGCTCCCGCATCGCGCGCTCGAACGCCTCCGGCACGGGCACGATGCGCTGCATGACCAGGTAGAGCTCGCTGAAGACCGTGACCGAGCCCACCAGGATGAGCGCCAGTGGGGCCCATGCGTCGCGTTCGAGCGGGCGCCAGAGCAGCGCCTCGCGCCAGCCGAGGCGCGTCCTCCGAACCGCCCACAGCGTGGCCCCGAGGAGCGCGATCTCGGTGGGCAGGGCCATCCGAAGGAGCTCGGGCCAGCCGTCCAGGAAGGCGATCGCGAGAGTGGCCAGCACGCCCGCCGCCAGCAGGGTGGCCAGCAGGAGCAGCGCCGTCCGGGGGAGACTCGGATAGGGCTCGGGGGTCACGGGGAGAAGCCGGGTGGGCACAGGGCCGGACAATCTACCGGGGGCCGCCCGGCGAGCGCTACACCCGCGGCTCAGCGACCGGCTAGAACCGCTCCACCGTCAGAAATACCTCCTGCTCACCGCGGCGGACACTCAGGTGCACCTCGCCGCGCTCCTCCCACGCGCGGGTCATCCGCTCCTGGGCCTCGACCACGCCGACCGCCGGCCGGCCGTCGATCGTGAGGAGCGCGTCCCCTTGGAGGACGCCGGCCCGGTGGGCGGGGGACGCCTCGTCGACGAACGCCACGAACACGACCCCGTCGTAGGTCTCGCCCAGATCAATGCCGTACTCGGTCCCCGTAACCTGCTGGCGCTGCGCCGGCTCCCGTGGGGGCATCCGGGCCTCCGTCTCCCGCCGGTACCGGTCCCGGATCTGGAAGGGCTCGCTGCCCGGCGGGTGCGCGTCCAGCCATGCCCGGAGGGGTCGGGTGCGCGACAACGGCCAGCGCTCCATCAACTCCGTCACGTACTCGTGGTTCGGATTGTAGGCCCGCCACAGGTCGCGATCGGTGGCGGAGGCCAGGCGCCGCTCCCCCCACACGTCCCGCAGGGCCTGGTAGACCACCCAGTTCACCATCGCTTCGTTGTCGAAGTTGCCCGGCAGGAGGAACCGGTGATCGCGCGCGGCCGGCCGCGCGACCGCCGGGTCCCGGAACGGCGGAAGGTCGAGGAGTCGATGCGTGACCTGGTGCACCATCACGAGGGTGAGGAAATCGACGTCGTCGGGGATCGGCACTTCGCGGGTGGCGCTCCGGATCGCGCCGACGGAAAGGACCAGCGGGTACTCGATCGAGATCACCGGCCAGTAGCGGACGAGGTGGACCTCCACCTCCCGGTACGGCCAGTCGAACCCGGCGTAGTCGGTGACCCGGCGCAGCAGGAGCGCGCCGTTGCGATCCCACCACTCGAGCAGCGGCGCGGACCGCTCGGCCGCCCACTCGACATCCTCCGCCACACGCCCGGGTTCCATGGCGTAGCGCTCCGGCAGGACGAGCGGCAGGAGATCCTCGCCTCCGATGTGGATGCGCAGCACCGGAGGCTCGCCCGAGACGGCCTCCTGCGCTCGAACTCCGGCGGGCGCGGCCATGGCGAGTCCCAGCAGGAGAGCGGCGAGGGTGCGGACCATGTGACCTCCGGATTCGGCGACGGTATATTCGAATGGATCCCCAGTGCCCCGTGCCTTCCACTACCCGTCTCCGGCCGGAATCGTTCCCGTGTCTCCCGTACTGGAAAAGGACGTCATCCGCGCGATCCGCCGGGTCAAGGACCCCGACAGCGGCAAGGATCTGATCTCGCTCGGGCGGGTGAAGAACCTTTCCCTCGGGGACGCGACGGTCTCCTTCAAGGTCGTGGTGGATCCGGCCCGGCCTTTGTCCGAGCACGTCCTGAAGGAGATCAAGGGAGCGATCGAGGAGCTGGCCGGCGTGGACCGGGTCGCGATCTCGCTCGAGGAGCGGTCGGGGACGTCCAGCGGCCCGGCCAAGCGGCCCGCGCCCCAGCAGCCGATTCCCGGCGTGCGCCACGTACTCGCCGTGGCCAGTGGCAAGGGCGGGGTCGGCAAGTCGACCGTAGCGGTCAACCTGGCCCTGGCGATCGCCGCCGAAGGTCGGCGAACGGGCCTCCTCGACGCCGACATCTACGGCCCGTCGATGCCCACCATGCTGGGGCTCCAGGGCGCCCGCCCCGAGGTCACGTCCGAGAAGCGGATCCGACCCCTCCGGCGGCACGGGATCGCGGTGATGTCGCTCGGCTTCCTGGTCGAGGAGGACACGCCGATGGTCTGGCGCGGGCCCATGGTCCACTCGGCCGTGACCCAGTTCATCCGCGAGACCGAGTGGGGCGAGCTCGACTGGCTGGTGGTGGACCTGCCGCCGGGCACGGGAGACGCTCATCTCACCCTGACGCAGGCGGTGGCGCTGGATGGCGCGGTGATCGTCACGACGCCCCAGGACATCGCCCTGATCGACGCCAAGAAGGGCCTCAGGATGTTCGACAAGGTGGGCACGCCGGTCCTCGGGATCGTCGAGAACATGGGCACGTTCGTCTGCCCCGATTGCGGCGCCGAGCACGCCGTCTTCGGCGAGGGAGGCGGGCGCGCCACCGCCGAGCGGTACTCGGTGCCGTTCCTCGGGACGATCCCGCTCCATCCCTCGGTCACGCCGAGCGGGGACCGCGGCGAGCCGATCGTGGCGTCCGATCCCGATTCGCCGATCGCCGGCCGCTTCCGCGAGATCGCCCGCCGGATCCTGGAACGCGTCGAGTAGGTCCGGGATGGCTCCCGCCACGCCCGATGCGGATCGACGCGCCACGCCGGCGGAAGCCCAGGGCGAAGCCCAGCGACTCCTCGAGAAGCTCGTCGCCGCGGTCGACCCCGAGCGGCCCGCCGCGATCTACACGCACGACCACCCGGATCCCGACTCGATCGCCTCGGCATACGCCCTCCAGCACCTCCTCGGGAAGCGGGTCGGGGTGGACGCGATCATCGCCTACGGCGGGACGGTGGGCCGGGCGTCGAACCGGGCCATGGTCGAGCTGCTCGGCATCCGGATGGAGCCCCTTCACCGGGTGGACTTCGAGGCGTACGGCACCCACTGCCTGATCGACACGCAGCCCGGCGTCGGGAACCATTCCGTTCCGCGCGAGCTTCCGATCGCCGTGACGATCGACCACCACCCGCGCGGCCCCGAGACCGACTCGGCCCGCTTCGCCGACGTCCGCACCGAGTACGGCGCGACCTCCACCATCCTCTTCTACTACTTGAAGGCGGCCGGGATCGACCTGCCGACCAAGCTCGCCACGGCGCTGTTGATCGGGATCAAGTCGGACACCCGGGAGCTCGAGCGGGAAGCCAGCCAGGCGGATCTCCATGCCTACCTGGAGATCTTCCCGCGGGCCGACCTTACACTGCTCGCGCGGATCGAGCGCCCGCGAATTCCCCGTCGCTACTTCGAGGCCTTCCACAAGGCGCTCGAGGAGACCGTGATCCACGACGAAGCTCTGATCACCGACCTCGGCGACGTGGACAACCCCGACCTGATGGCCGAGCTGGCCGACTTCCTGATTCCGCTCGAGGGGATCCGGCATTCGCTCGTCATGGGCTGCAGCGACGGCCGGCTCTACCTGAGCCTGCGGAGCCGTGACGAGGCCCACGACGCGGGAACGATGATCCAGCGGGTCGTCCGGGAGCTGGGTACGGCCGGCGGGCACGGCCGCATGGCGGGCGCGCAGATCGACCTGGGGAACGATCCGGAGGCCCGCATCCGGGAGGTGCGGCGGCGGTTCCTCGGAGAGCTCGGGCTGGATCCGGAAGACCCCGGCGAAGCGCTGATCCGCGCCGGCGGGCCGGCGCCTCAGGACCCTTCGGCGTAGGTCTCGGTCGCGTGCACCCGGTAGCGCTCCCCGTCCCACGCGTACAGGGCGCTGGAACGACCGGGGAACACCAGCTCGATCGCGTCCGTGGCCAGATCCACGTAGCCTCGCTCCTCGAGCGCCGGGCGGCGGCCCGGCGGCGCGACGTGGATCCGCACCGAACCGTCGGGCAACCGATTGTGGAGGATGTGGCCCCCGTAACCCCCGGGCCCGCCGTGGAGCGCCACCAGCGCCCGGCGGCGGCCGTCCGTCACGATCACCGCCACGTCAGCCCTTCCGTCGCCGTCGAAATCGCCGGCCTGGACGGTGGCGGGTCCGTCGGCCGGAGCGAAGGCCGGGTTCAACGCGCGGAGCGCCCCGGCGACCGCCTCGTCGACCTGGGCCACGGCCGGCCCGGCCGAGCCGACCATCCCCACCGCGAGAAGAACGAGCGTGCGACGCATGCTCCAATGTGGCGATGTCGTCGCTGTTGCACAATGCGACCCACGTTGACCGTTGGCGAGTTGGGGCAATAATTTACGGCATCGTGCTGGATTTCATTAGATCCGACGCCGAGGGCGATCAGCCCTACCAGGTGGTCGTGGAGCGGGAGGTGGACGGTGTGTTCGTCGCCACCAGCCCCGCGCTGCCGGGGTACGTGGCGTACGGGCAGTCGGAGGCGGCCGCGGTCCGGAAGCTCCACAAGGCGATCCGCCGGAACCTCGAGGGGTTCGCCGAGGACTGGGTCCGCGCCTCGCGCGCGCCGGCCGACCGTACCAGCTCCCACAAGCATCGCCTCCACTTCAGCCTTCCGCTCACCACCACGGCGAAGCTCGTGCTCGGCTCCATGGCCCTGGCCGGGGCCGCCGGCCTGGTCCGCCTGGCCTACCACCTGCGCCGCGACTGACACGGCGGGCGCTCGACCCGGCCTGGCAGGTCGGTGACCTGCTAGAGGCCGGCGTCCCTCCCCAGCAGCGGCGGGTGCCAGGCGGAGTAGGCGGCCAGCCGCTCGGCGACGGCGTCCTCGATCGCGATCGAAGAGCCCTTCCCGCCCTGCAGGCCGTTCGTGATGACCGAGAAGGCGAGGAGCTCTCCGTCCCGGGTGGTGACGTAGCCGGAGAGGGCCGATACGCCCCGCAGGGTTCCGGTCTTCGTCCGGACGTTTCCGACCGCCGCTGGATGATCGAGCCGGCGCGGGTCTCCGTCCGAGCCCGCCAGGAG
>DATLFF010000369.1:0-8490 GCA_035524915.1 Gemmatimonadota bacterium
CGAGGACTTCATCTGGGACAAGGAGTACCTCCTGAACTGGCGCGACGAGAAGATCGTCGACGACGGCTACCAGCCCTACGAGGACGAGATCTCCAAGTATCGCATGAGCCGGGGAACCCTTTGAGCGGAGTCGACGTCGCCTTCTGGATCCTGGCGGTCGTGGCGGTGGGCGCGAGCCTGATGGTCGTCACGAACCGGAACCCCGTCGCCAGCGTGCTGTTCCTGGTGCTGTCGTTCTTCTGCCTGGCCGGGCTCTTCGTGACGCTCCACGCGCACTTCATCGCGGCGATCCAGATCCTCGTATACGCCGGCGCCATCATGGTGCTGTTCCTGTTCGTCGTGATGCTCCTGAACCTCGGGACTCCGCAGTGGTTCGACGTCCAGCAGAAGCCGCTGGCGGTCGCTTCGGGGCTCCTGGGCGTGCTGTTCGTGGCCGCGCTGTGGGCCGGGGGCCTCCCCGACTACGCCCCGGCGACGTGGGGGCCGGCGGCCGGGATCTCGCCCGACGTGCTGGGCTCCACCGAGGCGATGGGCGCGGCGCTCTACACCGCCTACTACGTGCCGTTCTTCGCCACCGCGCTGCTCCTGCTGGTGGCGATGGTGGGCGCGGTCGTGATCGCGAGGCGCAAGCGGTGACCCCCGTCGGCCCTGGCCACTACCTGGCGCTCTCGGCGGTCCTGTTCACGATCGGAGTCGTCGGCGTGCTCACGCGGAAGAACGCGATCGTCGTCTTCATGGCGATCGAGATCATGCTGAACGCGGCCAATCTCGCGTTCGTCACGTTCGCCATGTCGATGGGGGACCTGGCCGGGCTGGTGATGGTCCTGCTCGTGATCGCGGTGGCCGCCGCCGAGGCGGCGGTGGGGCTGGCGATCATCGTGGCGATGTACCGCCATCGCGAGACCGTCGACGTGAGCGCGTTCAGCGCGATGCGTGGGTAGCGCGGTGGAGCGCTCCCTCTGGCTGATCCCGGCCCTGCCGCTGGCGGGCGCGCTGGTGAACGGGCTCCTCGGGCGACGGTTGGGGAAGCGCGCGGTGGGGCTGGTGGGGCCGGGGGCCATGCTGGGCGCCTTCGCGGTGGCCGCGGCGGCCTTCGTGGAGCTCCTCGGCATGCCGGCGGAGGAGCGGCGGCTGGCGCAGACGGTCTACTCCTGGCTCGTGGCCGGCGACTTCTCGGCGGACCTGGGGCTCCTGCTGGACCCCCTCTCCATGACGATGGTCCTGGTCGTGACCGGGGTCGGGTTCCTGATCCACCTCTACAGCGTGGGCTACATGCACGGCGAGGACGAGCGCGGGTTCGCGCGGTACTTCGCCTACCTGAACCTGTTTGCCTTCGCCATGCTGCTCCTCGTCATGGGAGACAACTTCCTCGTCCTGTTCGTGGGCTGGGAGGGCGTGGGGCTCTGCTCGTACCTGCTGATCGGGTTCTGGTTCGCCAATCGTGAGTTCGCCGAGGCGGGGAAGAAGGCGTTCATCGTCAACCGGATCGGGGACTTCGGGTTCCTGATCGGCATGTTCCTGATCTTCTGGTCGTTCGGCTCGCTCTCCTTCGCCGACGTGCTGCCGGCGGCCGGGACCACGCTCGCGGCCGGCGGGGCGCTGGCCTTCTGGATCGCGCTCTTCCTGTTCGTCGGCGCGACCGGCAAGTCCGCACAAATTCCTTTGTACGTCTGGCTCCCCGACGCCATGGCCGGCCCGACACCGGTCTCGGCGCTGATCCACGCGGCCACGATGGTCACGGCGGGCGTCTACATGGTCGCGCGGACCCACGCGATCTACGAGCTGGCGCCGCAGGTCCTGGCCATCGTGGCCGGGATCGGCGCGGCGACGGCGCTCTTCGCCGCCACCATCGGGCTGGTGCAGACGGACATCAAGAAGGTGCTCGCCTACTCCACCATCTCCCAGCTCGGCTACATGTTCCTGGGGGTCGGCGTGGCCGCGTACGCGGCGGGGATCTTCCACCTGGTGACCCACGCGTTCTTCAAGGCGCTCCTGTTCCTCGGCGCGGGGAGCGTCATCCACGCGCTCCACGGCGAGCAGGACATGCGGAACATGGGGGGGCTAAAGCGCCATCTCCCGATCACCTACTGGACCATGCTCGCGGCGACGCTGGCGATCGCCGGCATCCCGCCGCTGGCCGGCTTCTTCTCGAAGGACGAGATCCTCTGGGGGATCGGGCTCGTCACGGCCGGCCTGACGGCGCTCTACATGTTCCGGCTCTTCTTCCTGACGTTCCACGGCCGCTTCCGCGGTCCGGCCGAGACCGAGGCCCACGCCCACGAGTCGCCCCCGTCGATGGCGTCGCCGCTGATCGTGCTGGCGGCGCTCTCGGTGGTGGGCGGGTGGATCGGGATCCCGGCGGCGATCGGCGAGCCCCTGGGCGGGATCGGAAACGCGTTCCACGACTGGCTGGCCCCGGTGTTCGCGGCGGGCGGCCACGGCGCGGCGGTGAACGGGCACGGCGCCGCGGCGGCAGGCGAGGCCGCCGCCCACGCCGCCATCCCGCCGGAGGAGTACGCGCTCATGGCCGCCTCGGTGGCGATCGCCGCCCTGGGGATCCTCTCGGCGTGGTGGCTGTGGCTGAAGAACCCGAGCGTGCCCGAGACGGTCGCGCTTCGCCTCCGCGGGGTCCACGGCCTGCTCTACCGGAAGTACTACGTCGACGAGCTCTACGACCTCGCGGTGGTCCGGCCGTACAACGCGCTCAGCCGGTTCGCCTGGCGGGTGGTGGACGACGGTCTGATCGACGGGCTGGGAGTCCACGGCACGGCGGCGGTGGTCCGCTTCAGCGGGCGTGTCGCCAGCGGATGGGAGACGGGTCTCGTGGCGACCTACCTGCTGGTCTTCTTCGGCGGCGCGGTCGCGATCCTCGTCTACTACGTGTTCGGGTAGGGCGATGGAATTTCCCTGGCTGACGGCGATCCTCTTCTTCCCGCTCCTGGGCGCGGCGCTGGTGGCTGGCATCCCCGGCGGGAACCGGGACGCGATCCGGAAGGCCACGCTGGCGGTGACGCTGCTCCACTTCGCGCTCGCTCTGCCGCTGTGGTGGCTCTACGACCCCGCGGGGGCCGAGTACCAGTGGGTCGAGCGGGTGCCGTGGATCGAGTCCTTCGGCATCGAGTACCACCTGGGGGTCGACGGCGTGAGCGTGCTCCTGACGCTGCTGACCGTCTTCCTCATGCCGCTTGCGGTGCTCGGCTCGTGGCGCTACATCGACCGCCACGTCAAGGAGTTCCACGTCCTCATGCTGCTCCTGACGACGGGCATGCTGGGCGTCTTCTTCGCGCTCGACATGTTCGTCTTCTATGTCTTCTGGGAGCTGATGCTGGTCCCGATGTACTTCATCATCGGGATCTGGGGCGGCGAGAAGCGGATCTACGCGGCGGTCAAGTTCTTCCTGTACACGTTCGTGGGCGGGCTCCTGATGCTGGTCGGGATCCTCGCCCTGTACTTCCACCACCAGGCGGTGACCGGGGAGTTCTCGACCTCGCTCGCCGACCTGATCGCGCTGGACGTGCCCGGCGGGATGCAGACGTGGCTCTTCCTGGCGTTCGCGCTGGCCTTCGCCATCAAGGTCCCGATGTTCCCGTTCCACACCTGGCTCCCCGACGCCCACGTGCAGGCACCCGCGGCCGGCTCCGTCATCCTGGCGGGAGTGCTGCTCAAGATGGGCACATACGGCTTCTACCGCTTTGCCATGCCGCTCTTCCCGGAGGCCTCGCGGGAATTCACCCCGTGGATCGTGGGGCTGGCCGTGATCGGGATCGTGTACGGCGCGATGGTGGCTCTGGTCCAGCCGAACGTGAAGAAGCTCGTGGCCTACTCGTCGGTGTCGCACCTCGGGTTCGTGATGCTCGGTCTCTTCGCGCTCACCACCACGGCGGCCCAGGGATCGGTGATCCAGATGATCAACCACGGGATCTCCACCGGGGCGCTCTTCTTCCTCTGCGGCATGCTGTACGAGCGGGCGCACACGTACGAGATCGACCGCTTCGGCGGCCTGGCCGCGTCGATGCCGGTGTTCGCGGCCGTGTTCATGGTGGTGACCCTCTCGTCGATCGGCCTGCCGGGGCTGAACGGCTTCATCGGCGAATTCCTGATCCTGGTCGGATCGTTCGGGGCCCACCCGTGGATGACCGGTGTCGCCACCAGCGGCGTCATCCTGGCCGCCTACTACATGCTCCGGATGTACGGCCGGATCTTCTTCGGCCCCGTCTCGGAGACGAACCGGGATCTCCCCGATCTGGATCGCCGGGAGCTGGCGGTGCTCGTGCCGCTGCTGGTCCTGATCGTCTGGATCGGCGTCTACCCGCGGCCCTTCCTCGAGCGGTCGGCGCCGTCGGTGGAGCGGTTCGTCGAGATGGCCGCCGTCCCGCCGGCGGAGCCGGCCGTCGGCCCGGTCGCGGCGCCGGAGGAGGGACCGTGACGGGCGGCATCGAGCAGCTGCTCGAGTCGTACGCCCTGATCCGGCCGAGCCTCTTCGCCGGGCTCCCCGCGCTCCTGCTCGCGATCTTCGCCATGATCGCGCTCCTCGCCGACCTCTTCGAGCTGGGCACGACGCGCGGGCCGGCCGAGGGGGAGGAGGGGACCCCGATCATGGCTCCGTGGATCTCGATCGTGGGCGTGGTCTCGGCGCTCGGCGCCACGCTCTGGCAGGCGCTGGCCCTGGACCGCGCGGGAGGCGCCTGGTTCAACGGCATGCTTCTCCTGGACGGCTTCAGCGTGTTCCTGACGTTCGTGATCCTGGTCGGGACCCTCCTGACGCTGCTCCTCACCTACCGCTACTGCCGCCGCCACAACATGCAGCTGGCCGAGTACTACCACCTGATCCTCATGGCCGCGGCAGGGATGCTGCTCATGGTGGTGGCGGGGAACCTGGTGCTGGTCTTCGTCGGCCTCGAGCTCATGTCGGTGTCGGTGTACGTGCTGACGGGCTTTCGCCGGACGGTGTTCCGCTCGGTGGAGGCGGCGCTCAAGTACTTCGTGCTGGGCGCCTTCTCGACCGGCTTCTTCGTCTACGGGATCGCGCTGGTCTACGGGGCGACCGGCACGATGGACCTGGCGGGCATGGCGGCGGCGATCCGGGCGGCGCCGCCGGAGCCGTTGCTGCTTGCGGGCGTGGCGCTCCTCGTCATCGGGTTCGGCTTCAAGGTCGCGCTGGTCCCGTTCCACATGTGGTCCCCGGACGTATACCAGGGGGCGCCGCCGCCCATCACCGGGTTCATGGCCACGGGAGTGAAGGCGGCCGCCTTCGCGGCGTTCGTGCGGGTCTTCATGGCGACCTTCGAGGCGCTCTCGAACGAGTGGGTGCCGGTGCTCTGGTCGCTGGCGGTCCTCACGATGTTCGTCGGGAACATCGCCGCGCTCCGCCAGGACGACATCAAGCGCATGCTGGCGTACTCGTCGGTCGCGCACGCCGGCTACCTCGTGGTGGCGATGGTGGCCCACAGCGCGCTGGGAGCCGCCGCGCTCCTCTACTACCTGGCCGCCTACACGCTCATGACGCTGGGCGCCTTCGGCGTGGCCGTTGTGCTCTCCGAGAAGGGGAACGAGCACGCCTCGATCTCGCGGGACTACGCGGGGCTGGCGTGGCGGCATCCGCTCCTGGCGGCGGCGATGGCGCTCTTCATGTTCTCGCTGACCGGCGTCCCTCCGACCGCCGGGTTCGTGGGGAAGTTCTACATCCTCTCGGCGGCCGTGGACTCCGGACACGTGCCGCTCGCGGTGCTCCTGGTGATCGCGAGCGCGATCTCCGCCTACTACTATCTGAAGGTCGTGGTCGCCATGTACATGACCGCCCCCGAGGGCGAGCCGGCGCGCGCGTGGGTGGGGACGATGGCCGGGATCGCCCTCTTCGCGGCCGCGGTCGGCGTGCTGGGTCTGGGCATCTTCCCGGGCGCCTGGCTGGAGTGGGCCCGGGCCTCGGTGGACGGCCTGGCGGTCGGCGCGGGCGGGCTCGGCCCCTAGCCGGGACCGGGCGGAACCTCCGCGTTGACCGGCCGTCCCGGCTGGGATAATGTTGCCGGGCGGGGCCGATTCCAGGAACGCCGGCCCGACCCGCATCCCACCGGAGGTCCCATGTCGATCGCGAATCGAGTGCGCGAGCTCCTCGACGAGAACGGCGTCGAGTACGAGCACATCCCCCATGATCCCGCCTACACCGCCCAGGAGGTGGCCCAGCAGGTCCACCGGCCGGGCCGCGAGGTGGCCAAGGTGGTGATCCTCACCGACGGCGACACGAACGTGATGGCGGTGCTCCCGGCGACCCGCAAGATCGATCTTGAGCGGATCCGCCACGCCGCCGGGAGCGCGGAGCTACGGCTGGCCGAGGAATCCGAGTTCGAGGCGCTCTTCCCGAACGTGGAGACCGGCGCCATGGCGCCGTTCGGCAACCTCTACGGCATCACGGTGTTCGTGGACCAGTCGCTGCGCGAAGACGAGGAGATCACGTTCAACGCGGGCACCCACGTGGACGCGATCCGCATGAGCTACTCCGACTTCGAGCGCCTGGTGCAGCCGGTCGCCGCGGAGTTCTCAGAGCCCCTCGCAGCGCGATGACCGACGGCGTCGAGAGAACCGGACCCGGCAGCGGGACGGCCCGGTTCGAGGCGCTGAGCGCGCTCAGCCAGGAGATGGCGCTCGTCGGCGAGGAGCGGGAGATCTACGGCGTCGTCCTCGACGTCGCCCACCGGGTTCTGGAGTTCCTCAACTGCGCCATCCTGCTGATGGACTCCGAAACCGGCGAGCTGGTCATGGTCGCCGAGCGCGGCTACGCCGCGGAAACGCGCGGCATCCGCCTTCCGCTCGGCACGGGCCGCGGGATCTCCGCGTGGGTGGCCGAGCACGGCCAGCGCCTCTACGTCCCCGACGTCCGGAAGGAGGAGCGGTACATCCGGGGCGTGGATGAGGCCCGCAGCGAGCTCGCAGTGCCGATCCAGATCCAGGGCCGGACGCTGGGGGTTCTCGACGTGGAGAGCCACGAAGTGGACGCGTTCGACGACGACGACGCCATGCTCCTCCAGGGCCTCGCCAGCCAGATGGCCCTGGCGATCGAGCTCCTGCGGGCCCGCGAGGAGCTCGAGCGGATGTCGGTCACCGACCCGCTGACTGGCGTCTACAACCGGCGGTTCCTGGAGCGGCTCCTGCCCGGCGAGAAGGAGCGGGCCGAGCGGTTCGACCACCCCATCGGCCTCATCATGTTCGACCTCGACGACTTCAAGGAAGTGAACGACCAGTTCGGCCATCACCGGGGCGACCAGGTGCTGAAGGCCTTCGCCGAGGCGCTATCGGACAGCGTGCGGAAGATCGATCCGGTGGTCCGCTACGGCGGGGACGAATTCCTGGTGGTCCTGCTGGAGACCGACGAGCGGGGGGTCCTCGCCGCGGGCGAGCGGATCGCG
The DNA here is from genome assembly GCA_035524915.1 of Gemmatimonadota bacterium. Classification (GTDB taxonomy): domain Bacteria; phylum Gemmatimonadota; class Gemmatimonadetes; order JACCXV01; family JAHWKZ01; genus DATLFF01. The sequence goes on from DATLFF010000369.1 coordinate 7,401, forward strand.
GGCGAAGTGGTCGAGCGGCTGAACGCCTCGACCGCGGTGGGGGAGACCTGGCGGGTCTCCATCTCGATGGGGTGCGCGGTCCGGATGCCGGGCGAGGATCTCGACCTGAAGCTGCGCGAGGCCGACACCGACATGTACCGCCGGAAGGGCCTCCGGACCACCCGGCCTCCCTTGGCGGGGTGAGCCCGATCGAGTATTTTTAAAGTTCTGCTCGGCCCCATCGTCTAGAGGCCTAGGACGTAGCCCTCTCAAGGCTAAAACGCGGGTTCGAATCCCGCTGGGGCCACCATTCGAAGATGCCCCTTCGTCATCAACGACCGGTGACTTCCTTCCCCTCCCGCAGGTCGCGATCCAGTAGCTGTTTTGACCTTCTCCACGCGACGGCGGGTCGCTAGTATCTCCCCCTACATGGAACGCAGACTCGCCGTGATCTTTGCCGCCGACGTCGTCGGGTACAGCCGCTGGATGGGCGCCGACGAAGAAGGGACGCTCGCGGCGCTCAAGCGAGTACAATCCGAGCGACTCGGCCCCTCGATCGCCGAGAATCACGGTCGGATCGTGAAGACGACAGGCGACGGAATCCTGGTCGAGTTCCTGAGTGTCGTCGACGCTCTTCGGTGCGCGGTCGCCATCCAGGCATCGATGGCCGAGGACGCCGAAGCTTCCGACGAGCGGCGCTTGCAGCTGCGGATCGGGATCAACCTCGGCGATGTGATCGTCGAAGAGGGCGACATCTTCGGCGACGGCGTCAACCTGGCGGCCCGGCTGGAAGGAGAGGCCGAGCCCGGTGGGATCTGCGTGTCCCAGTCCGTGCGGGAGCTGGCTCGAGGGAAGCTCACGGTCGAGTTCGAGGATCTCGGCGAGCGTACCCTCAAGAACATCGCCCGGCCCATCCGGATCTACCGCGTGGGGCCCGGATTGCGTGCCGCCAGGCCCGACACTCCACCTGCCCAGTCGATTGCGGTCCTCCCGTTCGCCAACATGAGCGCGGATCCCGAGAACGAATACTTCGCCGACGGGATTACCGAGGAGATCCTGATGACGCTGTCCAAGATGCGGGATCTGCACGTCATCTCGCGAACCTCGGTCA
>DATLFF010000370.1:0-3508 GCA_035524915.1 Gemmatimonadota bacterium
CGGTCCCGAGCGCAGCCCGGGGAGGCGCGCCACCGCGAGCCGTCCGGCGCGCGGCGCGTCCCGCGCCACCCGCCTGAGGAGCACGCCCAGCAGCGCCCCCGATCCGGCGGCCAGGTCACCGCCCACCACGATCAGGTCGGCGGCCCCGTCGGCGGCCAGGGCCTCGCCCACTCCCGCATCCGCGGTCAGGGCGCGGGCGGAGCCGGCCCAGTCGTCCGGATACACTCCCGCCGACAGGGCCACGCGGTGCCGTCGGGCGGCGTCCAGCCGCGAGCGGTCGACCGCACCTTCCGTGTCCACGCAGCGCGCGGTCACGCCGCGCTCGGCCAGCAGCTCCGCGCCGCGGATCCCCCATTCACCGAGGCCGATGAAGCGGACGTTCGGTCCACCCCGACCGGCCTCCGTCCGGGATCCCGCGTTTTCCGCCGGACGCACCGGCGCGGTGGTCTCGATCATCTCTGGCTCCTTTCGTGATGCATCCGCCATCCGCTCCGCGGGGCCGCCCAGGTGGATGAGCAGTCCGCTCAACCGCGAGCGCAGCGCCTCGTCCTCGAACGGGCGGCAGATGTACTCCATAATGCCAGTCTGAGCCCCGACCTGCTGGTCGGGGCTGCGGTCGGCGGGCATGATCGCAAGCGTTGGAACGCGCCGCCCGCCGGCGCGCTTCTGAACGGCGTTGTGGAACGTGGCGCCGTCCATGTCCGGGAGGTCCCAGGCATGGACGACGAGCCCGGGGCCGGCATACTCGACGGCCTCGAGCGCGGTTCCCGCGTCGTGGTGTTGCTCGATCCGGAAGCCCATCCGCTCCACCACCCGCCGCACTGCGTCGCGGTCGGGCGCGTTTCGCGGCATAACCACGAGCGCGAGCCCGGTCACCCGCTCCTCGCGCCTCAGGGGCTCGACGGCGCGCATCTCAGGCCACCCCCCGGACGATGTCGGCGTCGATCTCGCGAACGCCCTTCCGCGCGCCGATGAACAGGCTCATGTCGCACACGTTGTTGATCCGCCGCGGCGTGCCGAAGGTCCGCTCGTAGATCTCGTCCAGCGCCTCGTCGGTGAAGATCTGCCGGTTCGCTCCGGCGATCTCCATCCGGTAGGCCACGTACGACCCGGTGTTGTAGCGGTCGAAGCTGTGCAGGTGGTAGCGGACCGCGATTCGCTGATCGAGCTGGGGCAGTCGCAGCACGCGCTCGCGCAGCTCGGGCTGGCCGATCAGCATGAAGGTCACGAGGTGGGCGCTCTCCAGCTGGTAGTTCAGCAGCAGGCGGAGCTCCTCGAGCACCGAATCGTCGGGGATGATCTGGGCCTCGTCCACGATCACCAGCGTGTGTCCTCCATCAAGGTTCGTCCGGTAGAAGATCTCCCCCAGACGGTGCATCCGCTCCACGTTGTCGCCTTCCCTGTCCTCCCCCAGCTGGTAGAGGATCTCCCCCAGCAGCTGGTCCGGCCCGAATCGCGGGTAGTTCAGGTACGCCACCCGGTACTGCTCCAGGTCGAGCCGCTCGCCGAGCACGCGGACCATGGTGGTCTTGCCGCACCCGTACTCGCCGGTCAGCAGACCCGCCCCTTTGCGCTCCTGGATCAGGTACACGAAGCGGTCCAGCGCGTCGGCGTGCTCGGCCGAGAGGTAGAAGAACGCGGGGTCCGGCGTGTTCTCGAACGGCTTCCGGTCGAGTTCCCAGTATTCCGTGTACACGCGTTCTTCGGCTCCGGCCTGAGGGGAGAAGACCGAGTTTATCCCGGGCGCCCCTCCCTCACAAGCGGGCCGCGGTTCTGCGGCCCCGGATCGCCACTCTCGGGGCGTTCGCCGGGGCCGGAGGAGGAACTGTTGCAAAGGACGGGCCAGTTTGGGGGTCCGAGGGGGCGGAGAGGCCCGCGGTGGGGCGGCGCGAACGGCGGAGAGGTCCGCGGGGGCGCCGCGGGCGGTGCGATCCCGGCCGGTTTCGGGCAATCTCCGGCGTGGCCCTCCGGAGCGCCGGTATCCCCACCGATCGTGCGCGGCGGATCGGCGGCCCGCGCGACGACGACGGGATCCCGGCCGTCGCGCCGCCGGACCGAGCGACGACGGCGAAATTTACCGGAAGATCGCCCGTAGGGCTCCGCCGGCCACCAGCACCCCCGCCATCGCCGCCACGATCATGGGCGCCGACGGGAAGTCCCAGCGGTACGAGAGCCAGATCCCGAGGAAGACGGAGACCGCGGCGCTCGTCATGGCGACCGCGATCGCGCCCCCCATCCGGCGCGAGATCATCAGCCCTGTGGCGGCCGGCATCACGAGGAAGGCGAACATGAGGAGGACCCCGATCGACTTGATCGCGAGGGCGATCGCCAGGCCCAGGAGCGCGTAGAAGCCCAGGTTCCAGACCCCCGCGCGGTAGCCCTGGGTGGCCGCCATGGCGGGGTCGAAGGAGAGGTAGAGAAACTCCTTGTAGAAGGCGAGGTGGGCCAGCAGGATCGCGCCGAAGGCCGCCGCCAGCCAGCGGGCCTCCCCGGCGGTGAGGGCCAGCAGGTTCCCCTGGAGCAGGTTCACCACCTCCTCGTTCCCCCGCGCGGTGTGGGCCACCAGCAGGATCGCCGCCGCGCCCGAGGCGGTGAACAGGACCCCCAGCGCGGCGTCCTGCGGCCAGCGGCGGCCGAAGCCCGGATGGGAGAAGAACAGGACCGCCAGGCCCGTGAGCGAGAGCGACAGCGCGTTGGGGCTCCAGCCGGTCAGGATCCCCAGCGCGATGCCGGCCGAGGAGATCTGGGCCAGCGTGGCGCCGACGAACACGATCCGCCGCAGGACCACGTAGACCCCCAGGTAGGCGCAGGTCACGCCGATCGCGATCGTCCCCAGGAGCGCCGTGCGGATGAACGGGTAGCCCAGCATCTCGATCATTCGCGGGCCCTCGGCAGGACGACCACCGCGCGGCCGATCCGCTTCACGTCCACCTCGATGCCGTACAGCGCCGAGAGCCGCTCGGGGGTGAGGATCTCCTCGACGGGCCCGTACTCGAACCGGCCATCCTCCAGGAGCGCGAGCCGGTCCACGTACGTGGCGACCTCGTTGAGCAGGTGCGACACGAAGACCACGGTGAGGCCCTCCTCGGCGTGGAGCCGGGACACCAGCGTCAGGATCGCCTCCTGGCTGGAGAGGTCCATCCCGTCGGTGGGCTCGTCCAGGACCAGGCAGTTGGCGCCGGTGGCGAGCGCGCGGGCGATCAGGGTGCGCTGCCGCTGCCCGCCCGAGAGCTCTCCGAAGTACCGGCGGCGGAGGTTCCCGATCTGGACGGCCTCGAGCGCCCGGTCGATCGCCTCCCGCGCCGCCGGGCCCGGCCGTCGCAGCACGCCGGCCTCGCGGTAGCGAGCCATCCGCACGATCTCCTCGACCGTCAGCGGGAACAGCGGGTCCAGCGTGTGGCGCTGGGGGACGTAGCCGAACTCGAGCTCCCGGTGCAGCTCGCGCTCGTAGACCACCCGGCCGGCGGTGGGGCGGAGCCGCCCGAGGAGCGCCCGCAGGATCGTCGAC
>DATLFF010000371.1:0-2068 GCA_035524915.1 Gemmatimonadota bacterium
TTCCGGAAGGACGGCTCGTACAACCTGATCTACTCGACCGACCAGCGGTTTCCGGGGGATCCGTCGATCCAGAACCTGGTGGATACCGACACCGCCACGTCTTCCCCCACCGTCCTCCGGACCGGTCGCGGATACGAGAACATCATCCTCGACATCCGCCAGCATCGGACCGGGACGGGGTATCAGCAGTAGCCGCACGGTCGGTCCCCGCTCGCGCTCGGGCGTGGAGCGGCTAGATTGAACCCCCCGACAGACGGAATCTCCGAGGAGGATGCACCCGCGTCCTCCTCGTTTCGCATGCTCGACATCGACTCAACCGCAAGGAGCTTCATGACGATCGATCGCAACAGCCCGATCCTCTGCTTCGTCCATTCCGTTTCCGAGCTGGACGCGGGACTCGCCCTGATCGAGGCCGGGGCACAGAGGTGGGGATCGTTGGACATCGTGCAGGTGCGCGGGAAGGATCTGCCCGCCGGCGACATGGAGCGGCTGGTGGAGAGATGGGTCGAGGCGGTCGCCGACCATCCCACCCTGGTCGTGGTCAACGATCGGCTGGACGTGGCTCTCGCCACAGGCGCCGACGGGATCCACGTGGGTCGGGACGATCTCCCACCCGAGCGGATCCGGGAGGAGGCGCCGGAGGAGCTGGTCGTCGGCGTCAGCACCCATGACCGTCAGGAGCTCCTCCTCGCTCAGGGCGCCGGCGCGACGTATGTGGGGCTCGGCGCGTTCTACCCGAGCCGCACCAAGCCCGAGGCGCGCGTCCTCGATCCCTGGAAGGCCGGCCTCATGGAGACGATCCCGGCGCTCACGATCCCGGTCGTGGCGATCGGCGGCATCACCGAGGAGCGGCTCCCGGAGGTGCTCGCGATGCCGCCGGTCACGGGCATCGCCGTCAGCGGGGCCATCCAGGGCGCCGAGGACCCGGCCGCGGCGGTGAGGGGACTGCGATCGGCGCTCGACGGGGCGTGGATGGAACGACCGGAGCACGTCCACTGAGGCGGCGCGCGATGTCCCGAGGCAGCCGCGAGGTTGCCGCGGCAGTCGCCCTCCTGGCCATCGTCCTGGTGGCCGCGTGCGGGGAGAGCGGAGAGGGGACACCGGAGTCGGCCGGCCCGGACACGCTCCCCGCGAGTGCCGAACCCCTGGTCGATCCCGCGAGCGTCTCGGTGCGGCAGGTGTTCGAGCAATCCGCCGCCGCTGCCGCCCGGGCCGACCTCCGCCAGCCCCGCGACCTCGCCCTGGACGAGGCGGGGAACCTCTACGTCTTCGACTACGCTCCCACGGACCACCGGCAGGTGGTGGCGTTCGGTCCCGCAGGCGAGTTCGCCTACCGGTTCGGCGAGCGGGACGACCGGAGCGATCGGATCGGTCCCGCCAGCCAGTTCGCCGTGACCTCCTGGAAGTACGTGATGTTCGTCGACGGGGTCGACAACGCGCTGACGTCGTTCCTGACGATGGGAACCTACGTGTCGTCCGTATCGCTGGGAGGGGTCGGCATGGCCGTCCACTCGATGCCCGAGTTCGGCCACTACTACCTGAAGAAGTGGGATCCGCCCCGCCGGCGGGCGTACGTGGTCCACATGCAGCTCCCTCTCGATTCCCTCGCGCTGGTCTACGAGGTCAACCTCCCACCCGGGCAGTCGGTGCGGAGGGACGCCCGCGACGTGTCGTTCCTGACCGCCAGCGACGCGCGGGGTCGGCTCTACGTGGCTTTTTCGGACGTCTACCGCATCCGGGTCCTGGACCCGAGCGGGTCGACGGTGCGCGTGGTCGAGTCCGCCCGGCGGCCGGTGCCGAAGAGCCCGCGCGAGCTCGAGCTGGAGCGCGAGCGCCTGCTCGAGCGACTCCAGCGACAGGTGGGAGACGTGTCGGATTCCCTGATGCAGGACGCGGTCCAGCCGGACTCGCTGTTCCCGCTGGTGGAGGAGCTGAGCGTGGATCCGGGAGGCCGCCTGTGGGTGCGCACGCATCGCGCCGAGGTCTCGACCGGAACGGTCTACGACGTCTTCAACGAGCGAGGCGAGCTGATCTCGTGGGTGGCGATCCCCGCCGTCGCGCGGAAGAC
>DATLFF010000372.1:0-4307 GCA_035524915.1 Gemmatimonadota bacterium
AACTCCTTCCGACTCACATGCAGCTCATCATGGGGATCGGCACGGCGGAGGAGCTGGCGCGGGCCGAGGTCAAGGCGGACGAGGCGATGAAGCGGCCGGTGGTCGAGGGCTCCGACGCCGACCCCGCGTCCGCCGTGCGGACGGTGGAAGCGAAGTGCCCCTACACCGGCCACGTCCAGACCCGGGAGTGGACGCCCAAGGACGAAGTGGTGTGGACCGGCGAGGCGTACGACCGCCTTCGGCTCGTTCCCCTGATCGCGCGCCCGCTCGCCCGCAACACGGTGGAGCGCTTCGCCCGCGAGCACGGGATGTGGCGCGTGACGACGCTCGTCATGGACGAGAACAAGCAGGCTATGATCGAGGCCGACACGTTCGACATGGACACCATGCTGGTCATGTTCAAGGAGCTCCAGTCCAAGCAGCTGAAGGCCGCGGCCGAGGGCGTCGACGGCCTGACCCCCGAGATGCGGAAATTCATCGAGGAGGCGAAGGCGTCCGGCGTCACCCGCTGCCCGATCCGCGACATCGAAGCTGCGGCGGAGAAGTGTCCCGTCGACTTCAAGGCCGCCACGCCGGCCGAGGCGAAGCGGGCGGTCGAGGCGTACATGCGCGAATCCGGCGGAGACGACCGAGGGGAGGCGTGACGACCAACCTCGAGACCGCCGCCGCGCGCCTCGCCGGTCCGGATCGGGAGACCCCCGGTCGGCCGATCCCCCACGTCGTGGCCTGGAACCTCACCCGGCGATGCAACCTGGCGTGCGCTCACTGCTACATCTCCGCCGGCTCCTGGCATGCCGCCGACGGCGAGCTGGCGACGGCCGACTGCCTCCGGATCGTGGACGAGATTCTGGCGGTGAACCCGTCCCCCATGCTGATCCTCTCGGGCGGGGAGCCGCTCCTGAGGGACGACCTGGAGGCGATCGCGGAGCGGGCCGCGGCGGGTGGCGCCACGGTCGTGGTCGGGACCAACGGCACCCGGCTGACGGACGCGCGGATCGGCTCTCTGATGGCGGCCGGGGTCCGCGGCGTGGCCGTGTCGATCGACTCCCTCGACCCCGTTTACCACGACCGGTTCCGTCACGGCACCGGCGCGCTCTCGGAGACGACCGACGCCGTCGAGCGTCTTCGGGCGCGGGGGCTCGACTTCATCGTCCAGACCACGGTGACGAAGGGGAACCGGGACGAGATCCCGCGGATCGCGGAGTGGTCGGCCGAGCGGGGCGCGGTCGCGTTCAACGTCTACTTCCTGGTGGCCACCGGCCGCGGCGAGGGGATGAAGGGGCTCTCCGCCCCGGAGAACGAGGCGGTGCTCGAGGAGCTGGTCGCGCTGGAGCGCCGGTTCCGGGGCCGGATGCTGGTCCGCTCGAAGTGCATGCCGGCGATCATGCGGCTCGTGCGCGCGGCGGAGTCCGACTCGCCGCTCCTCGCCTACGCCACCCGCTGCCCGTGCGGCGTGCAGTACTGCCGGATCACGCCGGAGGGGAAGGTGACGCCGTGTCCCTACACGCCGGTCGTGGCGGGCGACCTGACCGAGGCATCGTTCGGCGAGGTGTGGGAGCGCTCCCCGGTGTTCGCAGGCATCCGGGGCGGCGGTCTGGGCGGCCGCTGCGGGCGCTGCGGCTACCGCGAGGTGTGCGGCGGCTGCCGCGCCCGGGCGTACGCCGAGACCGGCGACCTGCTGGCGGAGGACCCGGGCTGCGGCTACGAGCCCGACGGCGTGGAGGACGCGCTCCCCCGCGCCGCCGCCGTGACGTACGGCGAGGACGCCCCGTGCCGGCTGGCGTGGAGCCCAGAGGCCGAGGCGCGGATGGCCCGCGCTCCGTCGTTCGTCCGCGGCGTGGTCGCCGCGCGGGTCGAGAAGTTCGCCGCCGAGCGCGGCTACGATCGCGTGACGCCCGAGGTCCTCGACGAGGTCCGCTCCGCCATGCCGGTGGACTTTTCGAAGGCGAAGCCGTTCTTCCTGAGGGAGGATCCCCCGATGGGGTAACGCGGGCGCTCGGTCGGATGTCGTGGCGGGCCACGGGCGCTCTGGCGGCCATCGCCGGCGCCGTGCTGGTCCTCGCCCAGGCGGGCTTCGCCCAGGAAGCGGCGGCCGGCGCGGCGCGCGAGTACGGCCACTTCCCGGTCATCGGGAGCCGCACCGCGGTCTGGATCGCGGCCCAGGTGCATCTCATGTTCGCCGCGTTCGTGCTGGGGGTCCCCATGTTCGCCGTCGTGACGGAGGCGATCGGTATCTTCGGCAAGGACGATCGCTACGACCGGCTGTCGAAGGAGTTCACCCGGCTCCTCGTCATCGCGTACAGCGCCACTGCCATGTGGGGCGCCGTGCTCGTCTTCTTCCTGACGACGCTCTACCCGCGCTTCTGGGCCCACCTGGCCGAGATCTTCGAAGTGTCGATGTGGATCTACGTGGGGCTCTTCTTCGTCGAGTCGTTCACGCTCTACCTCTACTACTACGGCTGGGACCGCTGGAAGAAGGGGCGCTCCAAGTGGTTCCACTGGGGACTCGGGATCCTGCTGAATCTGTTCGGCACGGCGGTGCTGTTCATCGCCGACTCGTGGCTCACCTACATGATGAGCCCGCCGGGGAACATGACGCCCGACACCTCGCCGGCCGTGGTGCAGCTCTGGAGCGCGATCAACAACGCCACCTGGATGCCGATCAACATCCATCGGCTGATCGCCAACGTGGTGTTCGGCGGCTCGGTGGTCGGGGCCTACGCGGCGTACCGGTTCCTCCAGGCCAAGACCGACGAGGAGCGCGCCCACTACGACTGGATGGGCTACGTCGGGAACTTCATCGCCATCGGCGCCCTGATCGTGCTGCCGTTCGCCGGCTATTACCTGGGGCGCGAGATCTACGAGTACAACCAGCAGATGGGCATCACGATGATGGGCGGCTTCATGAGCTGGCTCTGGATCATCCAGGCCTTCCTCATCGGAGTGCTCTTCCTGGCGGGCAACTACTACCTCTGGGTGGGGATGGGCCGGATCCCGGGCGCCGAGCGGTACACCAGGTACACGAAGTACATGCTGGTCGTGCTGGTGCTGGGCGTGATCGTGTGGGCCACCCCGCACACCATGATCGCCGACCGCGACGAGCTCACCGCCATGGGCGGCTCCCACCACCCCTTCCTGGGCGTGCTGGGCGTCATGAGCGCCAAGAACACGGCGGTGAACCTGATGATCCTCACCACGTTCCTGTCCTTCATGCTCTACCGTCGGGCGAACAAGGAGGCCACGGTGGGGTGGGCGCGCACCGGCACGATGATCCAGGGCGGGATCTTCGTCGTGGCGGCGGCGGTGGTGCTCTTCTACGGGGTGTACGGCTACTTCGTCACGGCCATCGTGCGCATCGGCTTCTCCGTCTACCAGGTCCTGGCGGTGCTCGCCACCATCGTGGCCGTGGTGGCCATGGACATCGCGATGATGCGGGGGGCGCGCTCCCTGGGCGAGATCCGCTGGGGCCAGATGCCGCCGCGCTCCCAGTACGCGCTGTTCATCCTCGCGGTGACCTTCACGTGGCTCATGGGCCTCATGGGCTTCGCCAGGAGCGGGATCCGGCAGCACTGGCACGTCTGGGAGGTCATGCGGGACACGAGCCAGTGGGCCGCCACCCCGGCGCTGGGCTACGCATCCACCGTGATCAGCGCGTGCGTCCTGATCTTCCTGGCCCTGGTGGCGTTCATCTTCTGGCTCGGAGGGCTGGCGGAGAAGCCGGTGATCACCCAGGTGGCGGGCGCGACGCCGCCCTCGCGCCCGCCGCCCGACGTCGTGGGGCCGGCGGGTCCCGACCTCTCGCCCGCGCACGGGGACTGAGCCAGAGCCATGTGGCAGACGAACCTGAAGGTCCTCCTGGTGGTGCTGGGCACTCTGGGGCTCTACACCGTCGTGGCCAACGCCATCCCGCAGGTCGAGTCCGAGGTGCCCGAGGAGCTCTCCTTCACGGGAGAGGTCAGCATCGAGGAGCTCGTCACGGCCGGGGAGGATCTCTACGGCGGCGCCGGCCAGTGCGTCTCCTGCCACGGCCTGGGCACGCGCGCGCCCAACATCGTCACGGACCACGCGGGCGAGGGGCCGATCGGCCAGCGCTGCGGCGACCGCGTCCCCGGGGAGGACTGCAAGACGTACCTGTACCGGGCCATGGTGGAGCCCGGCGTGTACGTGGTGGAGGGCTTCCAGCCCATCATGCCGGACATGACGCGGACGCTGTCGGAGACGCAGGTGTGGGCGGTGATCGCCTACCTCCAGTCGCTGGGAGGAGAGGTGACGGTCACCGCCGAGGACCTGGAGTCCAGCTACGGCGA
>DATLFF010000373.1:0-3530 GCA_035524915.1 Gemmatimonadota bacterium
TAGTACCGGGATCGTGGTGGAGCGGCCGTCAGGGGGCTGACAGAAGGACCCGCGTGCGGCGGCGACGTCGTTCGCGGGGCTGATTCAGCGACGCGGGGGTCGCTTCGGCCCTCGGGGAAGCCTTCGCCGCGGGACGTACCACTCGCGCGCCGGCTTCTCGGCTCGCCGCCGCAGCCCCTCGAGCTCCCGCATGCATTCCTCGAGTCGCGGATCCCGTACCCTCTCGGGGAGGATCACCCCCGTCAGCTGTCGGAAGCGGGAGGTCCGGCACCCCTCGATCCGGAAGCCCAGCTCCGTCGACAGGGAGTAAGCCCCCACCAGGGACGTGTCCTCGATGCGGACCGCGTACTGGCCCGCCGCGGTCCGCCGGATCGGAAGGTCCAGGACTTCGCCGTCGGGCCGCTCGACGTGCAACAGGCCTCCCGGCAGGGGAGCCACCGGCCGGCCGTAGAGGCGGGGCTCGAGGAGCGCCGTCATCGGAGCCCCGATCTCGAGCGAGGGCTGGACCACTCGGCCCCGCAGCACCAGGTCGGTGAGCCGGCTGGCGGCGATCACCGAGTAGTGGAGGTCGGCCCCGCCGGAGGCGGCGTTCCGCACCCACACCCTCCAGACCCCGCGCAACGCGGTCGCGGCCCCCCGGCCGACCCGGTAGAGGACGTGGCTGCCCGCCTCCAGGTAATCCATTCCGGGGGAGGCGGCCGCCACGCTCCGGTCGATCATCCTCCCGTCGGGCGCCTCCAGCCAGGTCTCCATGTACTTGGGGTGCGACGGCGACTCCCGGCAGATCACAACGAAGTCCACCTCGTGGTCGACGCGGCAGACCTGGATCCGCGTGGCCAACCGCTCCCCGGCCGCGAGAGCGTGCTTCGGGTCGCGGATCAGCGCGCCGCCGGCCACGTCGCTCAGCATCTGGGCGTAGAGCTTGTGGAGCAGGAACTCGCGCTCGCCGGTCAGCTCGCCCGTGACGTGGGCCGCTCCGCCGTTCACCGTGGCGATCTGCTGGATCTCCCGCTGGTACTGGTCGAGCCCGATTCCCACCGCGTAGACCCGCTGCGCGGGCACCCGCGTCTCGATCGCCTCCCGCGCTTCCGGTATGGCGATTCCGCGGTTCTGACGACCGTCCGTGAGGACCACCATGACGTGGGTCGGCGTGGTCCCCGCGGCGAGCACCTCGCTCGCGGTGAGCATGGCCTCGCCGATCGCGGTGCTGCCCGCCGGGTCGAGCTCGGAGGAAGCGAGGACGCTCAGCGCGTCATCCCGCGCGGAGCTCTCTCCCACCGGGTCCCCGAGGTCGAGCAGGACGTCGTCCGGGATCGCGGCGGCCTGGTTGTAGCGGACGATGCCGATCCGGTGCTCGTCGCGCAGCATGTTCACGAACAGGCTGGCCGCGTCCACCGCAACGTCCCGCCGCGTCCGGTCGCCGATCCCCGAGGAATCCCCCATGCTCCCCGACCGGTCCATCACGAGGACCGCGTCGAGCGGGTGGGGCGGAACGACCGTGACCGACAGGGTGAGGGGCCAGTCCGGAGTCCCGTCCCCGGCGCTCGTGTGGATCGCCAGGGAGTGGCCCACGTGGCCTTCCTCGTCGAGCGGCGCTTCGAATCCCACCCAGACCGTCACCGTCTCGATAGCGGGCGGTCCCGGAGCCGGGATGACGAAGACGTACGACCCGTCCGCCCCGGCCGCTCCCCCGGGTGGAAGCTCCCCGTAGAAGAAGGGGGACGGAAGCGCGGGAAGCTCCACCTCGAGCGGCGCGCCGCATTCGTCTCCGAACCGGAAGTTCAGCACCTCCAGGCTCCGGTAGGAGGTCAGGCCCTGGACCACGGCCCCGAACTCGACCGGGGCCTCCGGCACGCCGCCCACCCGCACCTGGCTCGACGCCAGGCCGACGCAGATCTCGGCGCCCAGCGCGACCACCACGTCCGGCGCGTTGGAGTGGAACGTCAGCTCGCCGACGAGCGACCCCTCCGTGAACTGCGGGGCCAGCTCCACCTCCACCGGGACCGTCTGGCCGGATTCGATCGTCGACGGCAGTTCCGAGACGATCGAGAAGCTCTCGTTCTGAACCTCCACCGAGAGATCGGTGACGGGCTCCAGGGCGGGATTGGAGAGATCCAGGGTCTTGACCGCGCCCAGGCCCGCCGTCACCGGCCCGAAGTGGAGGACCGCGGGGGAGGCGGCCAGGGCGGGCAGAGGCGGCATGACTAGCCGGAGCCGGTCGTGAATGCTCTCGCGGCACACGGCGCAGAATCGGCCGAGGCTGCTCCGCATCATGCAGTCGAATGCCGGCCGGTAGATCCCGCAGTGGAAGTAGCCCGCGCCCTCGAACAGGCCCACTGCATTCGCGTCCTCGCCGGACAGGAGATTCGGACTTCGGTCGACGACCGAGCAATCGAGGTTCTCCATCGTGGGAACGGGCACGTGAGGGGGCACGAGGTGGCGCCACTTCAGGTCGGGCCGGTCGCGCACGGTGGTGATGTTCGCCTCGGGAGGTTCGGCCCCCGCGTACTGGTCCTGCGCGGGCTCGGCGGCGTCGGGTCCGATCCGGTAGGCGTACTCGTCGGCCAGGTCGAAGGCGGCGTGGCCGAGCTCGTGGACCGCGGTCCCCAACCAGCCACCCGAGAGATCCACGGTCGCGACGCTGCCCTGGGCCGTTCCGCCGCTCTCGGTCGCGTTGACGATGAGGAGAATCACGTTCCAGAGGGGTACGGCGGCGTTCGCCGTGTCCATCACCAATTCGACGTCGACGGTCAGGGTGCGGCGCAACTCCCCATCGCCGCAGTAGGTGGCATCGAAGTAGGTGCGCGGGTTTGCGCCGCTCCCCGGGCTGCCGTCGCCGCACGCCGCCGGATTGCCGGCGCCCGACTGGTCGGAGGCCACGTTCACCTTGTGGACGTTGACCGCCGCCATCATCGGACCCAGGTCGGGCTGCAGGATCAGATGGGACACGAGCTCGTCGCAGCGGGCGTCGAAATCCGCCTGCTGCGCCGCTGTGAATCCCTCGGCGAGGAGCGCGATGTTGTAGCGCTGGTTGTCCGGACCGTGGTCCAGGAGCTTGCTCGTGCCGAGGACCGTGCCGTCGGCGGCGCCCATCAGCCGGCCTTCGGCCAGCTCAGCCGGGCCAGCTCGACGGCGGCGGGAACGCGCTCCTCCAACGATACCTGCTGGCCCCAGATCCGGACCGATTTCGCTCCCGGCAGGTCCGGGACGAGGAGGTCCACGATCGCGACCGGCCTCTTCGACCGGACCCGGCGCGGCCGCCCGCGGTCGAACAGCTCGACCGACTGCTCGGTCGGATCCTGGAGCACCCGGCGATAGAGGACGCCTCCCCGCTTGTCGGCGATCTCGATCCGGAACCCGGCGTAATCGCCGTCCGGGGACTTCGGAAGCCGGGCGCTCGGGACCGGGATCGCGGGCTCGACCCGGGTCGCCCCGGCCAGCTCCCACTCCCCCGACCGCCAGCGAAGCCGGAGCCGCATGGCCGGAACGGGTCCGGGACGCTCCCGCCTTGGCACGCGGTCAGTCCTCCC
>DATLFF010000374.1:0-2545 GCA_035524915.1 Gemmatimonadota bacterium
GTGGCTCCCCGAGATCGCGATCGAGCGCTCCCTCCGGGATCTGCGCATCCAGCTCTTCTCGCACCTGCAGGCGCTCTCCTTCCGCTGGTACCAGAAGACGCGCGCCGGCCAGCTCATGTCGATCCTGGCCAACGACACCCAGCTGCTGCCGCTCACTCTGCGGACCGGGTTCTTCCGCGTGGGCCGGAACGTCCTCGAGGCCGCCATCACGATCCTGATCCTGTTGGCGATCTCGTGGCGCCTCACCCTGATCGCGGTGGCCATCCTGCCGCCGATCATGTTCGTGGTCGTCCGGATCGCGCGGAAGCTGCGCCGCGTGAACCGCGAGCGGCTGGCGGCCTTCGGGGACGTGGCCAGCGCGCTCCAGGAGAACGTGGCGGGGATCCGCATCGTTAAGGCGTTCGGCGCGGAGGACTACGAGCGGGAGCGGTTCGCGCGCGAGAACCGCCGCCACTACCGGAACGTGGTGCGGGTGCAGAAGTACGCGCTCTTGGGATCCCCCGTGTCCGAGTTCCTGCTGGCGGGAGCGGTGGTGGCCGTCCTCTACATCGGCGGCCGGATGATCCTCGTCGAGGGCACGCTCGAACCGGAGCCCTTCATCGTGTTCATCGCCGCGGCGCTCAAGCTCTCCTCGCCCATCAAGTACCTCTCCAAGGTGAACGAGGACGTCCAGCCGGGCTTGGCCGCCTGCGACCGGATCTTCGGCGTGCTCGATACCGTTCCCGAGGTGGTGGAAGCGCCCGACGCGGCGCCGGTCGATGGCTTCGATGATGCGATCCGCTACGAGAACGTGTCGTTCTCCTACCATACCGGCGACGGGCCGGTCCTGGAGGGCATCGACCTGACGATCCGCCGCGGTGAGGTGGTGGCGCTGGTGGGGCCCTCCGGCGGCGGCAAGTCGACGCTGGTCGACCTCCTGCCCCGCTTCTACGACCCGCAGGCCGGCCGGATCCTCTTCGACGGCCGGGACCTCCGCGAGCTCGCCCTGGCCGGGCTGAGGGGCCAGATGGGGTTCGTCACCCAGGAGGTGATCCTGTTCCACGACACCGTGGCGGCCAACATCGCCTACGGGGAGACCCCGGAGCCGGCCCGGCTCCGCGAGGCAGCCGCGGCCGCCAACGCGCTCGAGTTCATCGAGGCGATGCCCGCCGGATTCGACACGCTGGTCGGGGAGCGGGGGATCCGGCTCTCGGGCGGGCAGCGCCAGCGCCTCGCCATCGCCCGCGCCATCTACCGAAACCCGCCCATCCTGGTCTTCGACGAGGCCACGTCCTCGCTGGACGCCGAGAGCGAGCAGCTGGTCCAGCAGGCGATCGCGCGGCTCATGGAGAACCGCACCGTGATCGTGATCGCGCACCGCCTCTCCACCGTGCACCGCGCCGACCGGATCGTGGTGATCGACCGGGGCCGGGTGGTCGAGCAGGGCCGGCACGAGGAGCTGCTCGCCAAGGGCGGGCGCTACAGACGGCTGTACGAGCTCCAGTTCGCGGATCTGCCCGGATGAATCCCTCACCCGCCCAGGAGGCCCCCGTGACCGAACCGACGATCATCACCCCGCGCGAAAACGGATCCTACTACGTGAAGGGAAACTTCCGGATCGTGCTCTCGGACGGGACCGAGATCCCCGCCGGAGAGGAGGCCTGGCTCTGCCGCTGCGGCGGCTCGAGCACCAAACCCTTCTGCGACGGCACTCACAAGAGCGCCGGGTTCGCCTGCGACAACGCCGCGATGCGGCCGGGCGAGGCCGACCTCCCGGGCTAGCCGTCCTCGTGGAGGCCCTGCTCGAGCGAGACCGCGACCTCACCCCCGAACAGGATGGCCAGGGCGGTCAGGTAGAGCCAGATCAGAATCACGAGCATCGCCCCCACCAGCCCGTAGGTCCGCCCGTACGAGCCGAAGTGGGTCACGTACAGGTGGAAGCCCGTGGTGACGAGCACCCACAGGGTCGATCCCGTGACCGCCCCGATCGCGACGTAGCGCTTGGACATGTCCTGGTCGCGGTTCGGCAGGAAGTAGTAAACGAGCCACAGGAGCGCGGTGAGGAGAACGAACGCGACCGGCCACCGCGCCAGGTTGTACAGATCCGACAGACCCAGGCTCTCGACGATTCCCTCCCCCACCAGGATCGCGCTCGCCCCGCCGGTGAGCAGGATCGACGCCGCGGCCATCAGGCCGAGCGCCAGCAGCCGCTTCCGCCACCAGGTCCGCCCCTCGCCGATGTCGTAGATCGTGTTCAATCCGTCGGCCAGGGCGGTGAAGATGCTGGAGCCCGACCACAGCAGCAGCACCACTCCGAGCGAGAGCATGTCGGGCCGGCTCTGCTCCGTGATCTCCCGGACGTAGCGCTCGAGGAAGCGGGTCGGGGCCTCTGGGAGGAGCTTCTGGACCCAGCCCATGATCCACTCGAACGCCGGCTCCCCGCCGAAGATCCCGGTGAAAGCGAACAGGCCGAGGAACAGCGGCCAGATCGACAGGAAGAAGTAGTAGGCGACCTTGGCGGCCTCGCCCGTCAGGCCGTCCTCCCGCGCCTCACCGACGATCCGCC
>DATLFF010000375.1:0-2804 GCA_035524915.1 Gemmatimonadota bacterium
TCGGCGGCCGATGGCGGGACCACCAGCGATGGGCGATACTCCGGGAGGAGTGGGAGGAGAAACGGCGGGCGGGGCGAACGCGTCGATCCGGAGGATCCCGATGAGCGCTTCCGAGAACCGATATCGCGACGACTCGCCGGCCGCGGAGCACCCCCGCTCGCGGCTGGCGATCCTGGGTTTCGGCCTCGCGGTCCTGGCGGCCGTGGCCGCGATGCTGGCGGGCTGGGGCTCCCGCTTCGGCGTGTGGGAGTTCAGGACCGGGTTCACCGTGCTCAAGTGGGCGGTCTACCTGGGGATCGCGGCCGCCGCGGTCTCGCTGGGGGGGGTCGTGGCCACGCGCGTGGGCGTCCATCGGCGCGGGATCGGCTTCGCGCTCGCGGGGCTCGCGATCGGCCTGGCGGTGGTGTACGTGCCGTGGAACTGGCGCCGCACGGCGCGGAGCGTGCCGCCGATCCACGACATCACGACCGACACGCAGGACCCGCCGCCTTTCGTCGTGATCCTGCCGCTCCGCGCCGACGCGCCCAACTCCGCCGAGTATGAAGGCGACTCGATCGCCGGCCTCCAGCGCGAGGCCTACCCGGACGTCCAGCCGCTCGCCCTCGACCTGCCGCCCGACCGCGCCTTCGACGCCGCGCTCGAGTCGGCCCGCGGCATGGGCTGGGAGATCCACGCCGCCGAGCCCGCCGAGGGCCGGATCGAGGCCACCGACACGACCTTCTGGTTCGGCTTCGAGGACGACGTGGTGGTCCGGGTGACCCCGGCCGCCGGCGGCGCCCGGGTGGACGTCCGTTCCGTCAGCCGAGTGGGCGGGAGCGACGTCGGGACGAACGCCAAGCGGATCCGGGAGTATCTGGACGCGGTGCGGGAGCGCGCCGCGGAGTAAGGCTCACTCCGCGGGGTGCGCCGCCGACCACGCCCCCCGCCAGCCGTGCCGCTGGACCGCCCCCGCGCGGGACTTGAGCCACAGCACGCCGTCGTCCGTCAGCGAATAGAGCACCGGGATCACGATCAGGGTCAGCAGCGTGGACGTGACCAGCCCGCCGATCACCGCGATCGCCATCGGCTGCCTCAGCTCGGCCCCCTCCGAGAGCCCGAGCGCGATCGGCGAGACGCCGAAGATGATGGTGAGGCTCGTCATCAGGATCGGCCGGAGCCGCACCGGCCCGGCCTGCCTGAGCGCGTCCGTCCGCTCGAGACCGCGGGAGCGCAGCGTGTTGGTGTAATCCACCAACAGGATCGAGTTCTTCACCACCAG
Organism: Gemmatimonadota bacterium; assembly: GCA_035524915.1. GTDB lineage: Bacteria > Gemmatimonadota > Gemmatimonadetes > JACCXV01 > JAHWKZ01 > DATLFF01. The sequence continues at coordinate 1,259 of DATLFF010000375.1, forward strand.
CCCGACCAGCAGGATCAGCCCGATGAACGAATACAGATTGAGTGACATCCCCGTCACGAACAGCAGCCCCAGCGCGCCGATCGCCGCCAGCGGCACGGCCCCCATGATCGTGAACGGGTGGACCAGCGATTCGAACTGGCTGGCCAGCAGCATGTACGTGATCACGGCCGCCAGGAAGATGGCGAACAGGAGCGAGGCAAACGTCTCCTGGAACGTCTCCGAAGCGCCCGCCACCGACGTCGAGTAGCCGTCGGGCAGGATCTCGTCGGAGATCCGGTCCGCCTCCGAAACCGCCTCGCCGAGGGACGACCCCTGGAGGTTGGCGAGGATCTTGATCGCCCGCTGGCGGTCGCGCCGGTTGATCACGTTGATCCCGGTGCCCTCCTCGATCCGCACCACGTTGCCGAGGCGCACGAGATCACCGCTCGAGGTCCGGGTGGCCAACTCGGTGATGTCGGCCGGCTGGCTCCGCTGGTTCTCCTCGACCCGCACCCGCACGTCGTAGCGGTGACCGCCTTCCTTGTAGATCGTCGCCTCCTGCGAGCCGATCAGCACGTTGATCACGCGCGCGATCGCGCCGACGTCGATCCCCATCCCGGCCGCCTTGTCGCGGTCCATCTCGACCCGCACCTCGGGCTTCTGGAGTCGCATGTCGGTCCGCATGTCGACCATGCCGGGGACCTCCTCGCGGAGCCGCCCCATCAGCACGTCGCCGTAGCGCTGGAGGTCCTCCAGCTCGGGGCCCATGATCAGGTACTGGAACGGCTCCGAGTCGCCGCCGGCGGTGAACGCGCTGCCGAACGTCGACACGTAGGCGCGGATGCCGGGGACGGAGTTGAGCCTGCCGCGGAGCTCCTCCATCACATCGCGCTGGGAGCGGTCCCGCTCGCCGGGCTCGGTCAGCTGGACGAACATGAACCCCTGGTTCGCGCCGCCCCACAGCCCGATGGCCGAGAAGTGCCCGCGCACCTCGGGAACGCCGGCCACGATCTCTTCCAGCCGCTGCTGCTTCTCGTTGGTGTAGGCGAGCGAGGACTCGACGGGCGTCTCCGAGGCCACGATGAAGCCGGACTCGTCGACCTCCGGGGTCAGCTCCTTGGGGAGGAGCACGAAGAACGCGAGCCCGACGATCGAGGCCACGGCCGCCACGCCCATCGTCTTCCACGGGTTCTCCAGCGCCCAGTCGAGCGACTTCCGGTAGCGGACGTCGGTCCAGTCCAGCGCCTCCCCGATCTTCGCGAACACCACGTTCCGCCGCCGCTCCTCGTGCTGGAGAAACCGCGAGCAAAGCATCGGCGTCAGCGTGAGCGCCACGAACAGCGACAGCAGGATCGCCACCGCCACCGTCACGCCGAACTCGTACAGGAAGCGCCCGACCAGGCCCTCCATGAACGCCACCGGCAGGAACACGGCGGCCAGCGAGAACGTGGTGGCCATGATCGCCAGCGCGATCTCGTCGGTGCCGACCCGGGCCGCCTCCATCGGCGGCTTCCCCTCCTCCTGGTGGCGGTAGACGTTCTCCAGCACCACGATGGCGTCGTCGATC
>DATLFF010000376.1:0-2187 GCA_035524915.1 Gemmatimonadota bacterium
AGGAGCGGCCTCATGGGCCTCGAAAGGGGCACCATCGAGCTCACGATCGACTGTCCCATGTCCGGCCACGGCCGGAACGCGTGCGCGTCGCTCCGGATCGAGTAGGTGCGCTCCATCCTCGCCGCGCCCTATCTTGCTCGCATGCCCATCCGCCCCGAGGAGATCGCCCGCCGGCTGGAGGACGCCGACCGGGTCCGCGCCGACCTCCGCCGGACCACGCGGGAGATGCGCGCCCTCGGCGACCACGTCCTCGCCCGACGAAAGGCGCCGCCCCGTGGACCTGACGGATCCGACGACCACGGCGCTGGTGGCCGTGGAAGCGGCCGAACGAACCGGTAGGGGCTACGCGCTCTACGGCGGTCTGCTCCTCGCGGCGTACGGCGAGCCCCGGGAGACCCGGGACGTCGACCTGGCCGTCACCTCGCTGGACGCCTCCGCGATCCGCGCGGCCCTGGAGGAGCTGGGGGTCCGCACCGGCGCGAACTTCGAACGGATGCCCTTCGGGGGGCTCGTCCTGGATCGGGTGAACGTGTTGGGCGGTGACGACGACCTCGGGCTCAACACGATCGATCTGGTCCGGCCGGCCAGCGACCGGTACGCCGCGGAGGCCCTCGCCCGGTCGATCGAGGCCCCCCTGCGCGACCGTACCGTGCGGGTCCTCTCGCCGGAGGACTTCATCCTGTTCAAGCTCCTCTCCACCCGTGACCGCGACCTGGAGGACGCAGCGTCCGTTCTCCGCCGGAGCGGGGAGCAAGTCGACCGCGAGGCCCTGGACGGGGAGGTCGAGCGGCTGGCGGGCGAGCTCCCGGCGGTGGAGATCCGAGACCGCTGGTACCGACTCGGCTCCATTAATCGAAGCGGGGGAATCTGAAGCAATCCATCGTTCACGTGGCGCTGGTCGTCCGGGACTACGACGAGGCCATCGAGTTCTATACGACCCGGCTCGATTTCACGCTGGTCGAGGACACGTACCAGCCCGAACAGGACAAGCGCTGGGTCGTGGTCGCGCCCCCGGGGACCGGCGGCACGAGCCTGCTGCTCGCGAGGGCCTCGAATCCGGAGCAGGAGCCGTTCATCGGCAACCAGACGGGGGGCCGCGTGTTTCTGTTCCTCCATACGGACGACTTCTGGCGCGACTACGAGAAAATGTGCTCCCGGGGGATCGCGTTCGTGAGGCCGCCGAAGAGGGAGTCGTACGGCACGGTCGCCGTGTTCGAGGATCTGTACGGGAATCTCTGGGATCTGGTGGAGTCGATTCGAGGATGAGATCCGCCACCGAGCGGTCCCGCTAGCGTGGCGCTGGTGGCGCTCCTGAGGGGAGTCAACGTCGGCGGTCACCGGACCTTCCGGCCCACCGCGCTTGCCGAACAGTTGAAGCACCTCGAGGTCGTCAACATCGGCGCCGCGGGCACCTTCGTGATCCGGCGGCCGGTCACCCGGACGGAGCTCCGCGCCGAGCTGACACGCCGGCTCCCCTTCGATACCGAGATCGTGATCTGCCAGGGCCGCGAGATCCTCCGCCTGATGTCGCAGGGTCATTTCGCGGACCCGCCCGCCGGACCCGACATCGTCCGCTTCGTGAGCGTCCTGGCGAAGCGTCCCCGCTCGGCGCCGTCGACGCCCATGAGCCTTCCCGCCGACGGGGCGTGGCTGGTGAAGATCCTGGCGCGGGAGGACCGGTTCGTCGTCGGGGTGTACCGGCGGCACATGAAGGCGATCGGCCATCTCGGCTCGCTCGACCGGCTCTTCGGGGTCCCCGTGACCACGCGCAACTGGAACACCATTACCGCGATCGCAAGGGTTCTGGAGGGCGACGAAACCTCATAGGGGGCGGGTCGTGGTTGGGCCCCCGACCCGGGAGGGACAATGAGACGAGTGCGGTTCTCGGTTGCCACAAGCCTGGATGGGTACATCGCGGTCGAGGTTCGAACCGCTCAACTTTGCAGCACCAAGTACTTGACATAAATCGCCGTCCCGGCTATCCTCTGTTGGCAGGGCGCTCGAGGAGTCCCCACCCCATGGAATCACCGCTCCGGCGGGTCCGCACGGCCCGAGGCCGCGATGCACCCGGTGGATACGACTGCGGAGGAAGACTTTATGGAACAAAGCGGATCGGGCTCTCCCGGTGGCCTGCGTGTGGCGATCATCATGGACGGGAACGGACGCTGGGCCCAGGCGCGCGGGCGG
>DATLFF010000377.1:0-4221 GCA_035524915.1 Gemmatimonadota bacterium
ACGCGCGAGGAGCTCCTGCGGGTCCACACGCCGGAGTACCTGGCCGACCTGGACGGCGCGGTCCACACGCCGCGCACGCGGATGAGCGAGCTGCCGATCTCGCGGCCGATCGTCGAGTTCTTCGTGCTGGCTGCGGGCGGCACCACGGCCGCGGCGAGGATCGCCCTCGAGCGCGGCTGGGCGGCGCACGTGGGGGGCGGCTTCCACCACGCCTTCGCCGACCGGGCCGAGGGGTTCTGCTACCTGAACGACCTGGCGGTGGCGGCCCGGACGCTGCTGGCGGAGGGGGCGGTCGAGCGGGTGGCCGTGATCGACGCCGACGTCCACCAGGGGAACGGCACGGCGGCCATCTTCCAGGGCGATCCGGCGGTGTACACGATGTCTATCCATCAGGAGGACAACTATCCCGTGAAGGAGCGATCCGATCTGGACGTGGGACTCCTCTCGTGGGACCCGTCGCGGCCGGGCTCGGGCTACGTCACCGACGATGTTTATCTCGAGGTGTTCGAGCCGGCGGTGACCCGGACCCTGGAGACGCACCGGCCGGACCTCGTCCTCTACCAGGGGGGCGCGGACCCCTACGAAGACGACCAGCTGGGCGGGCTGCGGCTGACGATGGAAGGCCTCGCCCGGCGAGATGCCATCGTGTTCTGCGCGTGCCGCGAGCGCGGAGTCCCGTGGGCCACGACCTGCGGCGGCGGATACGCCCACGAGCTGGCCGACACGATCTCCATCCACACCGGGACGATTCGGATCGCGCGCGACGTGGCGGGCGGCGCGTGAGCCGGCGCGGCCGGGCGGACGACGTCCGGCCCGAGGCGATCGGACCGGTCGGTGCCGAGCCTACGGGCGCCCCGCCGCCGGTCTCGGCCGGCCCGGTCAGCGGCCGGGGCGCCGCCTTCACCGCGCTCCGCCACCCCCGGTTCCGGCTCTTCTGGATCGGCGCGTTCGTCTCCAACATCGGCTCCTGGATGCAGGCCGTCGCCCAGGGGTGGCTCGTGCTGGAGCTCACCGACTCCGCCTTCATGCTGGGGCTGGTCGGCTTCGCGGCCACGTTCCCAATGCTCGTGCTCCTCCTGGTGGGTGGGGTGTACGCGGACCGGTTCGACCGCCGCACCATGCTCCTCTGGGCGATGGGCGCGATGATGGCGTTCGCGACCGCGCTGGCCGTCCTCACCGGGACCGGCACGGTGCGGATCCAGCACGTGCTCGTCCTCTCGCTCCTGAACGGCGGCGCGCTCGCCATGGCGGCGCCGGCGTACCAGGCGTTCGTGCACGACCTGGTGGGCCGCCCGCTCCTGCAGAACGCGATCGCGCTGAACTCGGCCCAGTTCAACCTCTCGCGGGTGGTCGGGCCGAGCATCGCGGGCCTGGCGATCGGGGTGATCGGCCTGGCGGGATGCTTCGGGCTGAACGCGATCTCCTACCTGGCCGCGATTGCGGTCCTGGTGAAGATCCGCGGCGCCTCGACCCGGAAGGTGAACCCCGACCCGGTTTGGAAGAGCCTGGTGGAGGGGGTCGGCTACGTGCGGAGCCGCCCGCGGATCCAGGCCGTGCTCCTGCTGGTGTCGCTGATCAGCGTGCTGGCGATGCCCTACGCTACGCTCCTGCCGATCATCGCCCGCGACTCGCTGGGGCTCGGCGCCTCCGGGCTCGGGTGGCTCTTCGCGGTGGGCGGCACGGGCGCGGTGGTGGGCGCGCTCTCGCTGGCGGCGTGGCGCGGCGGCGGGCACCGCGGCCTCTACCTGCTGACGATGTGCGCCATCACCGGGCTGGGAACGACGGTACTGGGTCTGGCGCGCGAGCCGCTCCTGGCCGGCGCCGCGCTGGTCGCCATCTCGTATGCCGCCACCAGCGCGATCGCGCTCTCCAACACGCTCCTCCAGGAGCTGGTGGACGACGCGATGCGCGGCCGTGTCCTGGGGATGTTCGGGCTCGCCTTCATGGGGACGTTCCCGATCGGGAACCTGCTCTCGGGGTCGCTCGCGGCCTGGCTTTCGGCCTCCACCACGCTGGCCCTGACCGGCGGGCTCCTGGTGGCGGCCGTCGTTCTCGTGGCGGCGTCGCGCCGGCGGATCCTGGAGGTGGAGTGAGCCGGGCCGCGCGGGCCGCCTTCGTGGCGGTGCTCTGCGTGATCTGGGGCTCGACCTGGCTGGCGATCAAGTTCGCGATCGACGGGGTGCCGCCCTTCATGGCGGCCGGGGTGCGGTTCGCGATCGCCGCCGCGGTCCTGGGCGGGCTGTCCGCGGCGCGGGGGATCCCGTTTCCGCGCGGGGTCCGGCTCCACCTGGGGCTGCTCGCCCTGGGGCTGACTACCTTTGTGGTATCCTACGGCGCCGTGTACTGGGGCGAGCAGTTCATCCCCTCGGGGCTCTCGGCGGTCCTGTTCTCGACCTACCCGCTGTTCGTGCTGCTGCTGGCGCACGCCGCGGTGGAGGCCGAGCCGGTCACGCCGCGCCGCCTGGCCGGGGTGCTGGTGGGGTTCCTGGGAGTCGTCCTCATCTTCCGGTCCGACCTGTCGGTGGAGCACCCCCGGGGACTCGTGGGCGCGGCGGTCACGATGATCTCACCCGTGGCGTCGGGCCTGGGGAGCGTGGGGGTGAAGCGATGGGGGCGGGAGCTCCACCCCTACGTCCTCACCACGCTCCCCATGACCTACGGCGCGGCGGGCCTCCTCGCCGCCTCCGCGCTCCTCGAGCCGTGGGAAGCGGTCCGCTGGTCGGCGAGCGCCGGGCTCGCCACGCTGTACCTCGCGATCTTCGGCTCGGTGATCGCCTTCGTGACGTACTACAAGGTGCTCAAGGAGGTGGCCGTCAGCTCGCTGGCGCTCATCACCTACGTGTTTCCGGTCGTGGCGCTGGCACTGGGATGGCTGGTGCTCGGGGAGACCCTGAGCGGCGAGGCGCTCGTCGGGGCGGCGGCGATCGTGGTGGGGATCGCGCTGGCGACGCGGCGGCGCTCCCCGGCGCCGGGGATCAGCGCAGCCAGTCCCCCGGACGGGCCTCGGGGTCCCACTTGACCTGCTCGAACACGGTGCGGCAGCCGCGGCAGTAGAGCTGGCGGGTCATGAGGGAGCCGCCGAAGGCGGCCTCGAGCTCCACGTCGGTGGAGCCACAGTGGGGGCAGGCGGCGGGGGTCTTGGCGTCCCCCACGGAGCGGTCCGCCTTCGCGTCGTCCCGGGAGCGAGGCTCGGAACGCGTCACGTCAGGCGGTCTTGAAGGCCACGTTCTTGGTCCCCCGGAGCTCGTCCAGGATCTCCTGGCGGGGGCCGCCGCCCCCGCTCCGGCGGCGCTCGGGGGTCCAGCCGTCCCACTCGATCGGTTCGGCGAGGGCCCAGCCGCCGTCCGCCTGCACGAGCCCGGCCGCGGCGGGGTCCTCGAGGAGGCCCGCGATCCGCGCGATCAGCCGGCGGCGGAGATCCTCGTCCGGGGACGTCTTGATCCCGGCCTGGACCAGCCCCGCGTCGTGGCCCTCGGGCCCGAACCACTCGGCGGCCGCGCGGAGCGCGCGGGCGAGCGAGCTCCGCAGGGCGTCCCTCGCGGCGCCCTCCTCGGACTCGACCAGTCGCACCCACCCCTCGGCGTGGGCCCAGTGGAAACGCTCCTCCAGAAGCATCTTGGGGACGACCCGGGCGAGCGGCTCCCAGGACCCTCCGCCGAAGGCGTCCAGCTCGAGCGAGAGCGCCAGGTCGACCACGGCGTTCGCCGCCACCAGGTCGCCCCAGTGGGCGAAGGGCGCGTCCAGGCAGGCGATCGAGGCGAAGGCCTCGGGCGGCCGGGTGTCGGCCAGCGGGTCGATCTCCACGCCGAACTCGCGCTTCAGGATCCCGTTCAGGAGCCGTGTGTGGCCGAACTCCTCCTGGGCCATCGAGCACGAGGCGATCCCGGCCTCGATCGCCGGCGGGCCGAACGTCCATTCGCCGTAGTGGTAGCCCAGCAGCAGCTTGGCGTCGCTGAGCGAGACGACCGTGGCGCGGATGGCGGCGTCGGCGCTCACGCCGGCTCCGCAGCCGGGCCCGGCTCGCGGAGCCGCCCCTCGTGGTCGGGGTGAGAGGAGCGGATCGCGTCGCGCGGCGCGACCCACATGTCGGACCAGTCCTCCTCGTCGTAGATCCGCCAGGCGTAGACGCGGGCGAGCTCGATTCCGGGAGCGTTCAGCGTGCCGATGTGACTCATCGGGTCGCCCGGGGAGATCCGGGCAAACACCTCGAAGACGCGCTCG
>DATLFF010000378.1:0-13160 GCA_035524915.1 Gemmatimonadota bacterium
CCCTATACCACCTCGGGGCCGCCGAGTTCCGGTCGCTCCCGGTGCTCGAATCTAGCATCGCCGCGCCTCGGCCGCCGGAGCGCCCGGGCGGCCCCCAGCGCGAAGCCGGCCCCCGCGCACAGGAGGTGCAGGAGGTGGAGAGGCACGCCGGCGAGGACCAGGCGGATCCCGCCGCGGCGGGCCAGCAGCCGGTGGAAGTCCAGGTGGAGCGCGGACGCGCCCGCGGCCAGCGCCACGCCGGCCCCGGCCAGCGGCGGAGCCCAGGGGGAGGCGGCCAGGCAGGCCGCTCCCGCGCAGGCGGCCGCGACGCCCACCCGTCCGCGGACGTCCACGTTCAGGTCCCGCGGAAGCCCGCCCGAGCGGAGGGCCAGCTCGGTCCAGGGGGCCGCCCGGCGGAGCACGTCGGTCCGGATCATGTCCGCCAGCGTCCAGGCCTTGAGGTGCGTCACCTGCACGGCCGGATCCAGCCGCACGCGGCCGCCGCGGGCGCAGAGCCGCCGGCCGAGCTCGATGTCCTCCACGCTGGGGCGCGGGTAGCGGGCGGCGTCGAACCCGCCGAGCGCCTCTAACGTCTCCCGCCGGATGGCGCCGCAGCCGGCCCAGAAGGTGGAGGCCTCGGAACGCCCCCGCTGGTGGGTCCAGTGATGGAGCAGGTTGCGGAAGCGGGAGACGGTGCCCGGCGCGGCGGGGTCGGCGTCGTAGCCCCCGAAAACGGCGTCCAGGCCGGGGTCGGCGGCGAGCGTCCGGGCGGCGCGCTCGAGCGTGTCGGCGTGGACGGCGCAGTCGGCGTCGAGGAACAGGAGCCATCGCCCGTGGGCGTACCGCGCGCCGAGGTTCCGCGCCGCCGCCGGCCCGGCGGGAGCGGGCGTCGAGAGCACGCGCGCCCCGGCCGTCCGCCCCCGCGCCGCCGACCCGTCCGTCGAGCCGTCGTCGACCACGATCAGCTCCCGGTCGCCGAAGGTGGAGCGCTCGAGCGCCTCGAGGCACCGCTCGAAGGCGGGCCCGCCGTCGCGGACCGGCACGATCACGCTGAAGAACGGGTCCGTCACGGCCTCTCGCCGCGGGGGCGGCGCGCCACCCGGTTGTACACCAGGGCCAGCGAGCCGCCGGCCAGGCCCCCCACGACCATGCCCCAGGCCAGCCCCACCACGGCGCCGACCCAGGTCACCGAGTAGCCGGGGAAGTAGTGCCGCAGGAGGGCGAGGTTCTCGCCCACGTTGGGCCCGCCGCGCACCAGCAGCCAGGCGGTGGCCACGAACAGGCCCCCGCCCCCGAGCAGGGCGAACACGATCGCCATGGCCCCGGCCCGCAGGCGCGCGATCGCCCGCTCGATGAGGATCGTCTCGGTCGGGCTCGGAGGCCGGGTCACGCGTCCCCCTGGCTGAGCGGATCGAGGGTGCCCTCGGCCTCGAGCTCGCGGATCAGGACCGTCTCGGTCCAGCCCACCAGCCGGTTGATCAGGGCCGCGGCCAGGGCGCCGAAGGCGAAGCCCAGGACCGCCGCCTCGAGCGATCCGACGATCAGTCCGCGCCAGTCCAGCGCGTAGCCGAACAGGTAGTGGCCGAGGAGCGAGAGCGGCGGGGCCGCGGCCGTCTCGCCCCCCAGGAGCGCGATCGCCGTGAGCAGGAACAGGCCGCCGCCGGCCACCGCTCCCGTGGCCGTCCCAAGGGCCGCCGGATCGTACCGGGCGAAGGCCCGCTGCAGGACCTCCTCGAGCGAACCCGGGCGGACATCGCCGGGGACCGCGCGGTCGCCCGGCCGCGCGGGGGCCGCCTCCTCGTGGTACGAGGACTCCACGTTGACGTCCCAGATCGGCCGCGGCGTGCCGGCGATCGTGCGCGCGGCGTGCAGGCCGGTCAGCATGGAATGGTCCTGGTTGTTGTACCGGTGCTGACCGTTCCGGCCCACGGGATAGAGGTTCTCGAGGCCGCCCAGCCAGGCCCGCAGGCTCGCCACCGCGGCGTTCGTCTGGCGATCGTAGACGGGGTAGGCGTCCGGCACCCGCACGACCACGCCGTCCAGCACGTCGGCCGGGTCGAGGAGCCCGAGCGCCGCCGCTTCGCGCGCCCCGAGCGCCACCAGCTCCGCGTCGTCCGCCCCCCACATCTCGCCGTGGCGCGATACGAAGTACTCGAGCCCGAGCGAGGTGGTCGACGGGTCCGGCACCATCGCCGCGCTCCAGTTCTTGAAGTTCTGGATGCGCCCCACGCTCACCTCGGGCGAGTGGACGTAGATCCAGTTGTCCGGGAACAGCTCGGCGCCGCGGACGATCAGGACCACGATCAGGAAGTCGCGGTAGCGGAGCCGACCGACCGCCTCCGCCACGTCCGCCGGGGGCGTCGGCTCCAGGGCGGCGATCAGGTCGCGGAGCGGCATGGTGGAGACGAAGTGGGCGCCCTCCACGCGCTCCTCCCGGTCGCCGCGCCGGACGTCGGCCGCGAACACGCGCCCGTTCCGGTGGTGGAGCCGGACGACCTCCGCGTCGAGCACGGTCTCCACGCCCTGCCCGGCCAGCCGATCGCGCCAGCGTTCCCACATCATGCCGGGCCCCAGCCGCGGATAATGGAAGCGGTCGATCAGCGACGTCACGATCTCGCCGTCACCGACCTGGCCGCCGAGCAGCGCGTTCCGGACCGCGGTCAGCAGGTCCAGGTTCTTGATCCGCTGGGCGGCCCAGTCGGCCGAGATCTCGCTGCACGGGATGCCCCACACCTTCTCGGTGTAGGTCTGGAAGAAGATCTCGTAGAGACGGCGGCCGAAGCGGTGGACCACCCACTGCTCGAACGTGGTCTCCTCCGGGCCGGGGAACAGGCGGGCCCGGGCGTAGCTGCCCAGCACGCGCGCCGATTCCACCGCCCCGAGGCCGGTCAGGGCGTCGAGCGGACGCAGCGGGTAGTGGAAGAAGTGCCCGCGGTAGTGGATCCGCGACAGGCGCGAGCGGAGGAGGAAATCGTCCCCCAGGGTCTCCCGCCACAGGCGGTCGATCTCCGCCACCTTGGTGAAGAATCGGTGCCCCCCGAGGTCGAACCGGTAGCCGCGGTGCTCGACCGTGCGGGCGATCCCGCCGACCCCGCCGTCCCGCTCGAGCACGATCGCCGGGAGTCCCCGCTCGGCGAGGCCGTGGGCGGCGGCCAGCCCGGCCGGGCCCGCGCCCACGACGACGGTCTCCGCCGCCGACGGTCGGGCCTTCGAACCGGAGGGGGAGGCGCTGGACACCACGGGGGATCGTAAGGGCGCGCCCCCGCGCGATCAAGGGAGCGTTAGTTTGACCCCATGCGGGACAGCCGGACGTGGTGGATCGGCTTCGGGGCCTTCTCGGCGGCGGTGCTCGGCGGCCTGGCGCTCGCCGGGGCGGTCGACCGCGAGCTGCCCGGGGTCCTGGTCGACGACGGGGGGCTGGTCTCCAACCTGACGGACGGGGCCTGGATCGGGGCCTGCGGGCTGGCCGCGGTGACGGCGGTGCGCGAGGCGCGCGCGGGCCGGCCGTGGGGAGGCTGGCTCCTGGTGGCGGCCCTGGCCGGGTTCGCGGCCTGGGAGGAGGCGGAGTGGACGATCGGCGGGCGGGAGACCGTGGACCTCCACAACTCCGTCTCGCTGGGCCTCGCCCGGCGCTTCGGCCGGGATCTCACCTGGGCGGTGGCGGCGGGCGCGGTGGGGGTCGTGCCTGGAGCGCTCTGGCTGTGGCGGCGGCCCGGGTTCCGGAGCGGCCCGATCGCGCCGCACCTCGCGGTGGCCGCCGGGCTCCTGGCGGTCTCGGCCGTGACGGACGTAGCGCACGAGTCGGGCGCTCCCTACGTGATGGGCCAGTGGGCACTCGAGGAGGCGAGCGAGCTGCTGGCAGCGGGGGCGGTCCTGGGCGCGCCCCTCCTCGCGCTGGCCGGCCGGCGGGGCGACGGGACCGCCGGACCGCCGGGATGAGGGTGCTCCTCCTGAACGACGCCGCCGCCCCCGCCGGCGGTGCGGAGATCCTCACGTACGACCTGCGGGACGGCCTGCGGGAGCGCGGCCACGACGCCCGCGTCTTCGCCAGCGACGCGCTCGGCCCCGGGCCGGCCGACTACGGCTGCCACGGCACCACCGGCCGGCTCCGGACGCTCAACCGCGCCGCCAACCCGCGGGCCGCGTGGCGGCTCCGGGGCGTGCTGCGGGAGTTCCGCCCCGACGTGGTCCACGTCCGGATGTTCCTGACCCAGCTCTCGCCGCTCATCCTGCCGCTCCTGCGCGACGTGCCCGCGCTCTACCACGCGGCCTGGTACGAGATGATCTGCCCCACCGGGCTCAAGCTCCTCCCCGACGGGCGCGTGTGCCGCGAGCCGGCCGGCCGGGCCTGCCTCCGCTGCCTCTCGCCGCCGGCCTGGGTCGCGCTCATGGGCCAGCGGGCGCTGGTCGATCGCTGGCGCGGCGTGTTCGGCCTCTACGTCGCGAACTCGGACACCACGCGGCGGCGGCTCGAGGAGCACGGGATCGGACCGGTGATCCGGATCTGGAACGGGGTGCCGGCGCGCCCCGCCCGGCCGCCGCTGGCGGACCCGCCCACGGTGGCCTACTCCGGCCGGCTGAGCCGGGAGAAGGGGGTGGAGACGCTGGCCGAGGCGTTCCTCGCCGTGGCGGAGCGGATCCCGCGCGCCCGGCTCCGGCTGGTCGGGGACGGGCCGCTGCGGGCGGACCTCGAGCGGCGGCTGGCGGCGCCGATCGCCGACGGGCGGGCGGAGGTGACCGGCTGGCTCCCGCGAGACGCGGCCGAGCGGGCGATGGACGCCGCGTGGGTGCAGGCGGTGCCCTCGCTCCTGGAGGAGCCGTTCGGCACGGCCGCCGCCGAAGCGCTGATGCGGGGGACGGCGGTGGTGGCCTCCGACGGCGGTGGCCCGGCGGAAGTGGTCGGCGCGTCGGGTGGCGGTCTGCTGGTGCCGCCGGGCGACCCGGCCGCCCTGGCCGACGCGATCGCCGGGCTCCTCGGCGACCGCGACCGGGCGGAGGCGCTCGGCGCGGCCGGCCGCGCATGGGCGGCGGACCGGCTGGCCCGGGAGCGGTGCGTGGACGCCTTCCTGGAGGCCTACCGGACGGTGGTGGAGGCCGGGCCGTGACCGCGAGCGGAACGCTCCCGCCGTTCGCCCGGCGAGTGCTCGGGATCGGCTCGGTCCGCCGCTTCGACTACGGCCCTCCGGTCCCCGTCCGGCCGCTCTCGCGGCGGCTCCTGCTCCTCGATCCGGCCGACGTGCGGCACGTCCTCCTCGGCGGCGAGGCGGGCTACCGGAAGACCCCGCGGATCGCGTCCGCGGCGGGACGCCGGCGCGTGGGATCGGGTCTGATCTCGCGCTCCGGCGAGGCCCACCGGGAGCGGCGGCGGCTCCTCCAGCCGCTCCTCCTGCGGCGCGCCGTGGAGCGCTTCCGCGGCCGGATCGCGGAGCGCGTCGAGGCCTGGACGGCCGAGCGGCGGGACGGCGAGCGGCTCGATCTCGCGGCCGCGATGGCCGGGCTCACCCGCTCCGCGCTCCTGTCCGTCCTCTTCGGCGACGACCTGACCCCGGCGGCCGAGGCCCGGCTGGCGGAGGCGATCCAGGCCCGCCGCGTCTACACCGAGCGGCTCTACCACGGGCGTCTCCCCGGGCGGGACCGCCTGCCGACGCCGGTCGTCCGCGCCCACCGCCGCGCCGTCCGCACCCTCGACGCGGCGGTGGCCGAGGCGATCGCCCGGCGCCGAGCCGCGGGCGGCGGCGAGGACCTGGTCGCCCTGCTCCTGGCGGCGCGCTCGGCCGAGGGCGAGGCGCTCACCGAGCGGGACGTGCGCGACGAGGTCCTCACCTTCACCTCGACCGGCTACGAGACCCTCGGCGAGGCGCTCACCTGGGCCGCCTATCTCCTGGCCCGCCATCCGGCCGTCGAGTCCCGGCTCCACGCGGCGCTGGACGCCGGCTCCGCCGATCGGCCGGACGACTCCCCGTGGGCGGACTACGCCGGCCGCATCCTCGACGAGACGCTCCGGCTCTACCCCCCCACCTGGATCTTCACCCGCGTTCCGGTGGCGCCCGACCGGCTGCCGAGCGGGGCGGCCGTCCGGCCGGGGGACACGCTCTACGTTTGCCCCTGGATCCTGCACCGGCATCCGGGCCACTTCCCGGACCCGGAGCGGTTCGACCCCGACCGGTTCGCCACCGACCGGCCCGAGCGGTTCGCCTACCTGCCCTTCGGCGACGGGCCGCACCGCTGCATCGGCGAGCACCTGGCGCGGATGGAGGCGGTGCTGGCGCTGGGGAAGATCGGCCGGCGGCTCCGCCTGCGGTCGCTCGATCCGCGCCCGGCGGAGCCGGTGGGCGGGGTCACGCTGCGACCGCGCGGCGGGCTGCCGGTCCGGGTCGAGCTTCGCTAGCCGCCGGCGCCGGCCGGCGGACGGGGGGGCCCACCCGGGGCCCGGAAGAACCCCGCCGCGTTGGCCACCTGCGAGAGCGCCAGGAGCGCCGCCAGGCGGACCGGCCGGCGGGCACGGGTCCGGAACGGCCGCGCGAGGAGGCCCGCGTAGAACGAGGGCGGCAGGACCGGCGGCCGCCCGGCGCCGTCCTCGAGCCGCGCCCGATGGAAGAGCCGCGCCCCCCGGCCGTAGCGGGCGTGCTGGTGCCAGAAGCCGGCGAGGTTCAGCGGGTGGGCGTGGTCCACCACCGCGTCGGGCGCCCACACGATCGGGCGGCCGCTCCGGAGCCAGCGGTCGCAGAGCTCCCGGTCCTCGCCGCCGGGCGGGCCGAAGCCGGCGACGAAGCCGCCGATCTCGTGGAAGGCCGCGGCCGGGAGGGCCAGGCTGCTGGTGGTGAAGAACCGTCCCGGACCGAGCGGCTCGTTGAACCGCTCGCAGAGGTGATCGATCAGCATCTGACTGGCGGTGGAGCAGAGGTGCTCCTCCAGGACGTTCACCGCCGGCCCGCCGGCGCCGGCGCCCGGCCGGAGCGCAGCGGCGCGGGCGAGCGCCGCCAGCCAGCCCGGCCGGGGGGCGCAATCGTCGTCGGTGAAGGCGAGGAGCGCGCCGCGGGCGGCGGCCGCGCCGGCGTTCCGGGCCGCGGCCGGGCCCGCGCCGTCCCCGCGGACCGTCCGCACGTCCAGCCGGTCCCCGACGGCGGCCAGCGCGGGCTCGACCGGGTCGCGCGAGCGGTCGTCCACCACCACCACCTCGAACGGCCCGCCCGGCGGGCGCTGGGCCGCCAGAGCGTCCAGGCAGCGCGCCAGGAACCGGGGGCGGTCCCGCGTGGGCACCACCACCGAGACGAGCGGCCGATCCGCGCTCACTCGTCGCCCGGAGGGAGCGCGAGGACGACCACCTCGCGGCGCGGCGTCTCGTGCGCCACGAGGATCCGGTCGACCCGCGGGTGCAGGACGTCCCGCAGCTCCTCCTCGGTGGCCGGCTCCAGGAGCAGGTGGGTCACGCCGAGCTCGCGGATCCGGGTCCAGCGCGCCTCGGGATCTCGCCGGCGCGGCGGCTCGACGGCCGGCCGGCCGCTGAAGTACCAGGCGAGGGTCGGCTTCCGGGCGAGGACCACGGCGTCTTCCGGCGCGTGGTCCCCGATCCAGCGCGCGGCGCGGAAGTAGTCGGCCCAGAAGGCGGAGTAGCCGGCCCACTCGTCGCCCGCCAGCCAGGCCCGGGTGCGGTCCCACTGGCGGGCCGCGGCGAGCCCGCCGGAGACGAGCAGGAAGCCGGCCAGGAGGGCGACGGCGTACCCGGCCGGCCGCGGACTCCCCGCGAAGCGCCGGCTGGCGGCGTCCGCCCCGGCCAGGAGCCACAGCCACAGGAACGGCGCCAGGGTCAGGAAGTACCGGTCGCCGAGCCAGGGCCAGAAGGGGAGCAGCGCGATCGAGGCGACCAGGTAGAGCTCCCACGGCGCCGGGCCGCCCGCGCGGAGGAGCCGCCAGGCGCCCCAGGCCAGGAGCGGCACGGCGAGCAGCACGGCGGCCACGCGCACCGGGTCGGGCGCCGGATCGGTCGGCCAGAAGAGGTGCGGGAGCTGGAACGTGAGGTACTCGAGCGCCGTGTCGCCCAGCCGCTCGGCGAACTCCCCGACCCGCCCCCGATCGCCCCCGGCGATCAGCGGGGTGTGGGCCAGCGTCCCTACGTAGTCGCCGCGGCCGCGGGACTCCGCGGCCAGCCGGGTCCACAGGAACCAGGGCGCCACCCCGACCCCGAAGGCGGCGGCCGACGCCAGCGCCGCCCGCCAGCGCCGCCGGAGGAGCGCGAACACCACGATCCCCGCCAGCAGCGTGACCCCGGCCGAGCGGACGTAGAAGGCCGCCAGCGCCAGCGCGCCGGCCATCACCCACGGCCGCCGCCCGCCCTGGCCGGTGGCCGCGGGCTGGAGGGCGGCCAGGGAGCCCGCCACGAGCGCCGCGTACGGCATGTCGGACAGCACGCGATGGGCGTAGAGCTGGAAGACCGCGTAGAGGCCCGTGGTCCAGACCGCCGCGGCCGCCGCCCAGTCGGGGATCCGCGGGTCGCGCCGGGCCAGCGTCCAGAGGGCGGCCAGGAGCCCGCCCGCCGCCAGCCACGAGACCGCCTTCAACGCCACGTAGCTGCCGCCGGAGGCGAGGTAGACGGGAACCAGCAGGAGCGGGTAGCCGGGAGGGTAGTGCACGTGGAGCGGTGCGCCGGGCGCCACCAGGTCCACGTAGCCGCGGCCGGTCGCCAGCGCCCGGGCCAGCGCGTAGTAGTGGGCGTTGTCGCCGCCGGTGAACAGGTAGGGATCGAAGCGCGCCAGGGCGAGCGCCAGCGCGACCGCGCCCCCGGCGGCCGCCCACACCTCCGGTCGCCCGAATCGGGCGGAGCCGTCCGCCGGGCCCGCGGCCCGTCGCCGGCTCGCGCGGCGCGTTCGGCGTCCGGCGCGCGGCCCCCTGGTACGCGACACGCGGAGAGGATAGGGGGCCGCACCGTCCGGCGCCAAACGAAACGGGCGCCGCCCAAACCGGACGGCGCCCGTTCGTAATCCACCGGCAGGATCCCGGCTACTTCTCCTCGTCCACCACCTCGTAGTCGGCGTCGATGACGCCCTCTTCCTCTTCGGCCGGCTCCGCCTGGCCGCCTGCGCCCGGCGCCTCCTGGCCGCCCGCCCCGTCGCTGGTGGCCTGGTAGGCCTCCTGGGCGACCCGGTGCCACAGCTGCTGCAGGTCATCGGCCGCCGCCTGGAGCTCGGTGTCGTCGTCCTGCTTGAGCGCCTGGCGCGTCCGCTCGAGCGCCGCCTCGACCTTGGCCTTCTGCTCGGCGGAGATCTTCTCCTCCAGCTCCTTCAGGTTCCGCTCGGTCTGGTAGACCAGCGTGTCGGCCCGGTTCCGGGTCTCGACCCGCTCGCGCCGCTTCCGGTCCTCGCTCGCGTGCGACTCGGCATCCTTGATCATCTGCTCGATCTCCGACTGCGACAGGCCGCTCGAGGCCTCGATCCGGATCTTCTGCTCCTTGCCGGTGGCCTTGTCCTTCGCCGAAACGTGGAGGATCCCGTTCGCGTCGATGTCGAACGTGACCTCGATCTGGGGGATCCCCCGCGGCGCCGGCGGGATCCCGGTCAGCTGGAAGCGGCCGATGGTCTTGTTGTCCGAGGCCATCTCGCGCTCGCCCTGCAGCACGTGGATCTCGACCGTGGTCTGATTGTCCTCGGCGGTCGAGAACACCTCGGTCTTCTTGGTCGGGATCGTGGTGTTGCGCGGGATGAGCGCGGTCATCACGCCCCCCAGCGTCTCGATGCCGAGCGACAGCGGCGTCACGTCCAGCAGCAGCACGTCCTTCACGTCCCCGGCGAGCACTCCGCCCTGGATGGCCGCGCCGATCGCGACCACTTCGTCCGGGTTCACGCCCTTGTGGGGCTCCTTCCCGAAGAGCGACCGCACGGTCTCCTGGACCTTGGGAATCCGGGTCGAGCCGCCGACGAGGATCACCTCGTCGATGTCGTCGGCCGAGAACCCGGAGTCCTCGATCGCCTGCTTGCACGGCCCCACGGTGCGCTGGATCAAGTCGTCCACCAGCTGCTCGAACTTGGCCCGCGTCAGGGTCAGGTTCAGATGCTTGGGACCCGACTGGTCGGCGGTGATGAACGGCAGGTTGATGTCCGTCTGCTGGGTCGAGGAGAGCTCGATCTTCGCCTTCTCGGCGGCCTCCTTGATCCGCTGCAGCGCCATCGGGTCCTTCTTGAGGTCGATCCCCTCCTGCTTCTTGTATTCCTGGGTGATCCAGTCGATGATCCGCTGGTCGAAGTCGTCGCCCCCGAGGTGCGTGTCGCCGTTGGTGGCCTTGACCTCGAACACGCCGTCGCCGATCTCGAGGATCGAGATGTCGAACGTCCCGCCGCCCAGGTCGTACACGGCGATCTGCTCGTCCTTCTTCTTGTCGAGGCCGTAGGCGAGCGCGGCCGCGGTCGGCTCGTTGATGATCCGCAGGACCTCCAGCCCGGCGATCTTGCCGGCGTCCTTGGTGGCCTGGCGCTGGCTGTCGTTGAAGTAGGCCGGCACCGTGACGACTGCCTTCTCGACCTTCTGGCCCAGATAGTCCTCGGCGGTCTGCTTCATCTTCTGGAGGATCATGGCGGAGATCTCGGGGGGCGAGGACGTCTGGTCGCCGACCTTCACCATCGCCTCGCCGCTCGGTCCCGGCCCCACCTCGTACGGGACCTGCTCGATCTCGTCCTTCACCTCGTCGAACCGGCGCCCCATGAAGCGCTTGATCGAGAAGACCGTGTTCCGCGGATTCGTGATCGCCTGCCGCTTGGCGACCTGACCGACCAGCCGCTCGCCGTCCTTGGTGAACGCGACGACGGACGGGGTGGTGCGAGAGCCTTCCGCGTTGGGGATGACGACCGGATCGCCGCCTTCCATCACCGCGACGACCGAGTTGGTCGTTCCGAGATCGATTCCGATGACCTTCGCCATGAGGCGTCCTTTCTTCGAATGGACCGCGTGTCATGCCGCGAGGGCAGTCCACCGCGGCGATCGTCGATGTGGCTCACTCCCCAAAAGCAAGCGACGTGCCGCGGGAACCACTGCCATATTGGCATACTCGGCGCTTTGATCCGGTTCCCCCCGATTTCGCGTGCTACAGAGAGAACCCTGTCGCCCGAGGAGATAGCGACCATGCGGGCGGAGTACACGCACGCCGGCAGCTGGCGGCACGCCTTCTTCTACGTGAAGGTCACCCCCTAGGAGGGCCGCTCGGCCGGGTCCGTCCCGGGACTCCGGCGTCGTCTCACCGGAGGCCGCGCGCGTTTGACGCGAACCCGCCGCCCCGGTACTCTCGGGACGTGCATTTCGCGCGCGTCCTGGGCCCCCTCGTCTCGACCGCCAAGGTCCGCCCGCTTCGGGGGGTGCGGCTCCTGTGGATCGCGCCCACCGATGCCCGGGGACGGCCGGTCGGCGAGCCTCTGGTGGCGGTGGACGCCGGCCAGTACGGGACCGGCGAGTGGGTCTTCTACGTGACCAGTCGCGAGGCCTCGATGCCGCTGGCGGACCCCTTCTGCCCGGTCGACGCCGCGGTGGTCGGGAAGGTCGACCGGGTGGACCTGGAGGGCGAGGACCCGATCTTCGGGGCGACGCGATGATCCTCGCGCGCGTGGTGGGCACGCTCGTCTCTTCCGACAAGGATCCAGAGCTGGCCCACTACAAGCTCCTGGTCGTCCAGCCGCTCGACCTGGATCTAGAGCCCGACGGCGAAGAGCTGATCGCGGTCGACCGCGTGGACGCGGGGGTCGGGGACCGCGTTCTCGTGGTGAAGGAGGGGAACGCCGCCCGTCAGATCACCGGCCGCGACCGGGTGCCACTCCAGGCTCTGGTGGTGGGCGTGGTCGACCGGGTGGACCGGCTGGACGTCGCCGATGCGTGACCTCGACCGGGTCGCCGACCTGATCGCCGCCGAGCTGTTGCGCCAGACGTCCCCGGACGGCCCGGCCGGCCTGCCGGCCGCGGGCTGCGCCTGCCCGCCGGGCGAGTGTGCGGCCGGCTGCGACGGGGCGCACTGCGTGGCCCACTGCGCGGACAAGGCGCGGCGCCTGGTGGCGTGCGGGGCGCAACGGCTGACCGCCGGCCCCGGTGTCGGCGCCTGCGACAACGTCCTCGCGCGCACCATCGACCACACCCTTCTGTCCGCGGCGGCCACGCGCGAGGAGGTCGAGCGGCTCTGCGACGAGGCCCACGAGAACTGCTTCGCCACCGTGTGCGTGAACCCGTGGTGGGTGCGGCTCTGCGCGAAGCGGCTGGCCGAGAGCCCGGTTCGGGTCTGCACCGTGGTCGGCTTCCCGCTGGGGGCCAACCGCAGCGAGACCAAGGTCTACGAGGCGCTCCGGGCGCTCGACGACGGCGCCGCCGAGCTCGACATGGTGCAGAACGTGGGCGCCTTGAAGTCGCGCGAGTACCGCGCGGTCGAGCGCGACATCCACGGGGTGGTCGAGTCGGCGAAGGGCCGCGCCGCGGTCAAGGTGATCCTGGAGACCGCGCTGTTGACCGACGAGGAAAAGGTGAAGGCGTGCGTGCTCGCCCAGTCGGCCGGCGCCCACTACGTGAAGACCTCGACCGGCTTCGGCCCCGGCGGCGCGACCGAGGACGACATCCGCCTCATGCGCCACGTGGTCGGGGGCGGCATGGGGGTCAAGGCCTCCGGCGGCGTCAAGGACCAGCCCACCGCGCTCGCCATGATCGAGGCCGGGGCCACGCGGATCGGCGCGAGCGCCGGCGTGAAGATCGTGCACGGCAACGGGTCGGGCGCCCCGGAGCGGCCGTACGGCGCCGAGGCGGCCGCGCCGGCGAAGGGCGGCCGCGAGATCCGCGCCTCGGTCGTGGCCGCGCCGCGGGCCATCGTCCACCGGCTCTAGGGCGCGCGGCGCTCTCGACTCCGGATCGGGTTGGACGGCCTGGGGATCTATTCGAAGGATCCCGGACCGGCGCATGCCAGCGGCTCTCGGGGCGAGGCGGCGGCACCCGCGGGCGATGCATAGGTTCCTGCGGGTCATGAATCACCCAGAAGCACACGTCACCGAACTCCCGACCTCGGGGGGAAACCCAGCCCGGTGCCTCGCCGTCGCGATCGCGGCCGCAGGACTCCTCTGGACGTCGACGATGACATCGCCGCTTCTGGCCCAGCAGGTGGAGGCGCCCGAAGAGGCCGATCCGGCTTCGACATTCGACGCGCTCTGGGGGGCGTTCGACGAGAAGTA
>DATLFF010000379.1:0-15260 GCA_035524915.1 Gemmatimonadota bacterium
TGCAACCTCGACCTGCACGTCCAGGACAACCGCATCGTGACGGTCACCTCGCCGCTGGACCACGACGTCACGAGCGGACACCTCTGCGTCAAGGGCCGCTTCGGCTGGCGGCACGTCCAGGCGGGCCTGGACGAGGCGGAGGGCGGGAGCGACTAGCGCTCCGGCAACGGGTTCCTCCGGGATCTGGACGGATACCCTACAGGGGTATAGTATTCTCTCGATACCCTTGCTGTATCCCCGGACCCCGGAGGACTCGATGGCCGACCCCGCCCGCCCCAGCTACGCCCTCTCCCGAACAGTGGATCTCTCGTACGAGGAAGCCGAACGGCGGATCCGCGAGGAGCTCGCCGTGGAGGGCTTCGGCATTCTGACCGAGATCGACGTCCGGGCGACGCTCAAGAAGAAGCTGGACGTGGACTTTCCGGAATACGTGATCCTGGGCGCCTGCAACCCCCAGCTCGCCCACCAGGCGCTCCAGGCCGAGCCCGACGTGGGTCTCCTCCTGCCGTGCAACGTGGTCGTCCGGCGCGACGGCGGCCGCACGATCGTCGAGGCGATGGATCCGATCTCGGTCCTCGGGATCGCCGGCAACGAGGCGCTCCGCCCGCTGGGCGACGAGGCCCTGGAGCGGATCGAGCGGGCGCTCGACCGGGTGGCGGCGGCGTGACGGCAAGCGGGGCCGCGGCGCGCCCGCTCCACGGGTACGAGCGCGGCGACCGGCGGGAAGGCCTGACCCGGCGCCTGCGCCGGATCGAGGGGCAGGTGCGGGGGCTCCAGCGCATGCTCGACGAGGGTCGCTACTGCGTCGAGATCATGACCCAGATCGAGGCGGTAACCGCGGCGCTGGCGCGGGTGCAGGACGAGATCCTGGACGCCCACCTCGGCCACTGCGTGTCGGAGGCGATGGCCGGCGAGGACGCGGGCGCGCGGCGCGAGAAGCTCGACGAGGTCGTGGGTCTCCTGAAGAAGTACCGGCGGGCGCGTTGAGCCCGCGGGTCCTCCGGTTGCCGGTCGAGGGGATGCACTGCGCGGGCTGCGCGTCGAAGGTCGAGTCGGCGCTCGCCGCGGTGCCGGGGGTCGAGTCCGCGAGCGTCAACTTCGCCGCCGAGGAGGCCACCGTGACCGCCGGCTCCGGCGGCCCGGACGCCGCGGTGCTGGCGGACGCGCTGGGGCGCGCGGGCTACGGCGTGCGCGGCGAGGAGATCGAGGTGGCGATCACGGGCATGCACTGCGCCTCGTGCGTGCAGAAGGTCGAGCGCGAGCTGGCCGCCGTCGCCGGCGTGCTGGAGGCGACCGTGAACCTGGCGGCCGAGAGCGCGCGCGTGCGCGCGGTGCCGGGGGTGCGGCAGCGCGACCTGGTCGAGGCGGTTCGCCGGGCCGGCTACGAGGCGGACGTCGTCACCGAGGCGAAGCGCGAGGACGAGTCCCGCGAGGTGGCCCGCTCGGCGGAGGTGGCGGGGCTGAAGCGGCGGTTCGCGGTGGGCGCGGCGCTCACGGTGCCGCTCGTTCTCCTCGACATGGTGCCGCACGCGCTCGGGATCCACGTCGGCGGCTGGAACCGGTGGGTCCAGCTCGCGCTGGCCACTCCCATCCTCTTCTACAGCGGCGGAACGTTCTTCGCCGGCGCCTGGCGCGGCCTCCAGCATCGCTCCGCCGACATGAACACGCTGATCGCGGTCGGGACCGGAGCCGCGTACGGCTACAGCGTCGTCGCGACCGTGGTCCCCGGAGTATTCCGCGCCGCGGGGATCGAGCCGGCCGTCTACTACGAGTCGGCCGCCATCATCGTCACGCTGGTTCTCCTCGGGCGCTGGATGGAGACGCGCGCGAAGGGACGGACGGGGGCGGCGATCCGCTCGCTGCTGGATCTGGGGGCCCGCACCGCGCGCGTGCGGCGGGGCGGGCGGGAGGTCGAGATCCCGGTGGACGAGGTTCAGCCGGGAGACGAGATCGTGGTCCGGCCCGGCGAGAAGGTCCCGGTGGACGGCGTCGTGATCGAGGGCGCCTCGGCCGTGGACGAGTCGATGCTGACCGGTGAATCGATGCCGATCGAGAAGCGCCCCGGCGACGAGGTCGTGGGGGGCACGGTGAACCGCACGGGCGCGTTCGTCTTCCGCGCCACGCGGGTCGGCGCCGACACCGCGCTGGCGCAGATCGTCGAGCTGGTCCGCCGGGCCCAGGGGTCGAAGGCTCCGGTCCAGCGGCTGGCGGACACGATCGCGGCGTACTTCGTCCCCGTCGTCATCGCGATCGCGATCCTCACCTTCGTGGTCTGGTTCGTCTTCGGGCCGGATCCCTCTCTCACCTACGCCATCGTGACCATGGTGTCGGTGCTGATCATCGCTTGCCCGTGCGCCCTGGGACTGGCCACCCCGACCGCGATCATGGTGGGGACCGGCCGCGGCGCGGAGATGGGAATCCTGATCAAGGACGCGGCAGTGCTCGAGCGGGCCCACGCGCTGAACGCCATCGTGCTGGACAAGACCGGCACGATCACCCGCGGCCGGCCGGAAGTGACGAATGTGGAGCCGCGCGAAGGCGAGGATCGGGCGGAGCTGCTGGCGCATGCGGCTGCTGTCGAGACGGGGTCGGAGCACCCGGTGGGCGAGGCGATCGTGCGGGCGGCGGCGCGCGAAGGGATCGTGCCGGCTCCCGCGGAAGGCTTCCGCGCCGCGCCCGGCCACGGCGTCGAGGCCCGGGTCGACGGCCGCGAGGTGGCGGTCGGATCTGCCCGCTGGCTGGTCGAGCGGGGCGTCATGGTCGACATGGACGCCGACCGCCTCTCGGAGGAGGGGAAGACGGCCGTCTTCGTGGCGGCCGACGGCCGGCTCCTGGGCCTGATCGCGGTGGCGGACACGGTCCAGGAAGGTTCCGAGGAGGCGGTGGCGGCCCTCCACTCGCTGGGGCTCGAGGTCGTGATGCTGACGGGCGACGACCCGCTGACCGCCGAGGCGATCGCGCGCCAGGTGGGGATCGAGCGGGTGTTCGCCCGCGTGCTGCCGGAGCAGAAGGCGGCGAAGGTGGCCGAGCTCCAGGCCGAGGGCATGGTCGTGGCCATGGTGGGCGACGGGATCAACGACGCGCCCGCGCTGGCGAAGGCCGACATCGGGATCGCCATCGGCACCGGCACCGACGTCGCGATCGAGGCCAGCGACATCACGCTGATCCGCGCCGACCTGCGCGGCGTCCCCCGCGCCATCGCGCTGTCGAGGATGACGATGCGGACGATCCGCCAGAACCTCTTCTGGGCGTTCGCCTACAACGTGGTGGGGATCCCGATCGCGGCCGGGGCGCTGTGGCCGGTGGCCGGAGTGCTCCTGGCGCCCTGGGTGGCGGGGGCGGCCATGGCGTTCAGCTCGGTCAGCGTGGTGACGAACTCGCTCCGGCTGCGGAAGGCGCGCCTGCCGCTTCCGGAGGCCGCGTGACCGGCGCGGAGATCGCCGTGACGCTGGGGGGACTCGCGCTGGTGGCGCTCGAGCTCTGGTTCTTCCTGGGCGCCCGGTGACGCCCGCCGCGCTCGCCCTCCCGAACCGCGCGCGCATTCGACAATGACCACAAATATAGTTGTGAGGTGATTTCCATGTTCAATTCGACCCGATTGGTCCTGTCCACTCTGCTCTTCCTGGCGGTCCCGGCCGCGGCGGCCGCCCAGGAGCACGAAGGCCACCCGGCTCCACCCGACACGGCGGCCCAGGAGGAGCGGCCGGCCGAGCCCGCTCCCGACCACGCGGACCACGCACCCGCGCAGGGCGGCCACGGCATGGCCCCCGGCGTCCTCGGCGAGGCGCGTTCGCGCGAGGGCTCGGGCACCGCCTGGCTGCCCGACGCCTCTCCCATGTACGCCCTCCACAGCCAGGCCGGCGGCTGGGAGACGATGCTCCACGGCTCGGTGTTCCTCCAGTACGTGGCCGAGGGTGGCGACCGCGGCGACGACCAGCTTGGCGCGACCAGCTGGCTCATGGGGATGGCCCGGCGTCCGTGGGCCGGAGGGGCCCTGACGCTTCGCGCCATGGGGAGTCTGGACCCCGCCACGGTCGGGGAGTGCGGCTACCCGGACCTCCTGGCGACCGGGGAGACCTGCGAGGGAGGCCGGCCGATCCACGACCGCCAGCATCCGCACGACGCCATCATGGAGCTGGGCGCCCTCTACGAACGCGCGCTGAGCCCGGGCACGGCGTTCCAGCTCTACGGCGCGCTGGCCGGAGAGCCGGCGCTCGGCCCCGTCGCCTACCCGCACCGGATCTCGGCCATGGCGCTGCCGCTCGCCCCCATCACCCACCACTGGCTGGACGCCACCCACATCGCCTTCGGCGTGGCGACGGCCGGCGTGTACAGCGCGCGCTGGAAGGTGGAGGCGTCGGTGTTCAACGGCCGGGAGCCGGACGAGGAGCGGTGGGATCTCGACCTGGCCGCCCTGGATTCCTGGTCCGGCCGCCTCGCGATCCTCCCGTCCGAGCGGTGGGCGCTCCAGGTTTCGACCGGCCGGCTCGCCGAGGCGGAGGTGGGGCACGGGCCGGGAGACGAGCGCGTGGACGTCGAGCGCACGACGGCGTCCGCCATCCATCATCGGCCGCGGCCCGACGGCGGCGTGTGGGCCACCACGCTGGCATGGGGGCGGAACGTGGAGGACGGGGAGGCCACGTACGCTATCCTGCTGGAGTCGTCGCTGAACCTGGGTGAGCGCCAAGTCGCCTTCGCCCGCGTCGAGGCGGCCGAGAAGTCCGCGGAGGACCTGGCGCTGGACGAGGCGCTGCACGGCCGGATGTTCCGGGTGGGCAAGGTGGTCGCCGGATACGTGCGGCGGTGGGGCCCCGTCGCCGGCTGGAATCCCGGGATCGGGGGCGGTGTGTCGATCGGACTCGTGCCCGAGGATCTCGAGCCCTTCTACGGCGGACGCGCGCCAGTCGGGGCCTTCGTCTACCTGACCCTCCGGCCGGCGTCCATGGGGGCCGGGGGGACGGAGGAAGGCGGGGCGCGTTGACGGCCGAGGCCAACGACCGGCACGACGGCCCCGGCACGCACGAGGGCCACGACCGGCACCAGGGCCACAGCCCCGGGATGTTCCGCGACAAGTTCTGGCTGTCGCTCGCCCTCACCCTCCCGGTGGTCTTCTGGTCGGAGCACATCGAGACGCTCCTGGACTACCGGGCTCCGGTGTTTCCGGGTTCGGCCTGGATCCCCGCCGCGCTCGGCAGCGCAGTGCTCTTCTACGGTGGCGGCGTGTTCCTCCAGGGCGCGTGGCGGGAGCTGAGAGATCGGCTGCCGGGGATGATGACCCTGATCTCCCTGGCCATCACCGTGGCGTTCCTCTTCTCCTGGGTGGTGGAGCTCGGGCTGGTTCGCGCGGAGGCGCTCTGGTGGGAGCTGGCCACCCTCGTGACGATCATGCTCCTGGGCCACTGGATCGAGATGCGCTCCATTGCGCAGGCGGGAGGCGCGCTGGAGGAGCTGGCCCGACTCCTGCCGGACACCGCCACCCGCCTGACGGACGCCGGCGAGGAAAAGGTCGCCGCCGGTGATCTCCGGAAGGGAGACCGGATCCTCGTCCGGCCCGGCGAGAGCGTGCCGGTGGACGGACTGGTCCTGAAGGGCGAGAGCGACGTCGACGAGTCGGCCATCACCGGCGAGTCCCGGCCGGTCCGGAAGAGCGTGGGGAACCCGGTCATCGCCGGCACCATCAACGGCGCGGGCTCGCTGCGCGTCGAGGTGACAGGCACCGGCGAGGAGACGAAGCTGTCGGGAATCATGCGGCTCGTGGCCGACGCCCAGAAGTCCAAATCACGGGCCCAGCACCTGGCCGACCGCGCGGCCCAGCTCCTGACCGGCGTGGCCATCGTGGCCGCGGCGATCACGGTGGTGGCCTGGCTGATCGCCGGTGCGCGGGTCGACTTCGCCGTGGTGCGGGCGGTCACGGTACTGGTGATCGCGTGTCCGCACGCCCTGGGCCTGGCGGTGCCCCTGGTCGTCGCCATCTCCACGACCCTCGGTGCGCGGGAGGGACTCCTGGTGCGCGACCGCCGCGGACTCGAAGAGGCCCGGAACCTGGACACCGTGATCTTCGACAAGACCGGCACCCTCACTCTGGGCGAGTTCCGGGTGGTGGAGATGGCCGCCGACGGCGTGCCGGAAGAGGAGGCCCTTCGAATCGCGGCCGGCGTGGAATCGGAGTCGGAGCACTCCATCGCCCGCGGCATCGTGCGGACGGCCGAGGACCGGGGGATTCCGGTTCCGGCGGTCGAAGGGTTCCGGGCCCTCCCCGGCAGGGGCGTCGCGGGGCGGGTGGGCGGCGCGGAGTACCACGTGGGGGGGCCGGCGCTCCTGGAAGCGGAGGGCGCGGAGGTGCCGCCCGCACTGGCGGCCGTCGCGGAGGCGGCGGCGAGCCGCGGCCAGGCCGCGATCTACCTGCTCCGGGAGGGCCGCGCGCTCGCGGTCTTCGCCGTGGCCGACGCGATCCGGCAGGAGAGCCGGGAAGCGATCCGCGCTCTGCACGAGCGCGGGATCGAAGTCGTGATGCTGACGGGCGACGCGCGGGCGGTGGCCGAGGCCGTGGCCGCCGAGCTGGGGATCGACACCGTGTTCGCCGAGGTGCTGCCCGAGGAGAAGGCGGCCCGCGTGCAAGAGCTCCAGCGGGGCGGAAAGCGCGTGGCGATGGTGGGTGACGGGGTGAACGACGCCCCCGCGCTCGCCACCGCCGACATCGGGATCGCCATCGGCGCGGGCACGGACGTGGCGGTGGAAGCCGGGCACATCGTGCTCGTCCGCTCGGATCCCCGCGACATCCCGCGGATCGTCACCCTCTCTCGCGCCACGTATCGGAAGATGCTGCAGAACCTGTGGTGGGCGGCCGGCTACAACATCTTCGCCATCCCTCTGGCGGCGGGGGTGCTCGCGGCTCAGGGGGTGGTGCTCACTCCTGCCCTCGGCGCGGTCCTGATGTCGGCCAGCACGGTGATCGTGGCGGTCAACGCCCAGCTCCTGCGGCGGGTGGAGCTCTGATCGCTGGCGGGCGTTCTGCGGTCACCATCCCCAGAGACCCCGTTCGCTGGCTCGACGACGGCGTGCTATACTCCTCTCATGCACCGATTCCACATCCCCCTGGTCCCACTCGCGCTCCTGGTCGGCGTCGGCTGCGGCGGGGACGGCCAGGGCGCCCAGGACCGCGCCGAGCCCGCCCCCGCGGCGGGGCCGGCCGCCTTCCAGGACGACTGGGTCGAGCTCGACGGCGTGCTCTTCCCCGCCGTCATGGCCGAGGCGCCGCCCGAGGTGGTCGAGGCGTACGTCTTCGCCGCCAAGCACCCCGAGGTCCTCTCCTACATGCCGTGCTACTGCGGCTGCGAGAGCCCGCGCTTCGCCCACGACTCGAACTACGACTGCTTCGTGGACGCGATCGACACGACCGGCGAGAAGCCGCGGGTGAATCCCGACCCGATGGGATTCGGCTGAGGGATCTGCATCGATATCGCCCGGGAGGCGAAATCCGAATTCGAGAAAGGCACCCCGCTCCCCGAGATCCGGGATCTCGTCGAGCGTAAGTATTCGAACGGTCTGCCCGGCACGCCCACGCCCCGCCCGGAGCACGAGCACGAAGGCTGATCGAGGGCCCGGAGGACCGCGACAGGGCGCTACCTCGGAGTGATCACGACCACCACGTCGTCGACGAAGTACGTCCGCCCGAACTCCGACGTCCCCCACACTCCCAGGAAGACCCAGAGGAGGCCGTCGCCGCCGGTGCCGGCGGTGAACCCGTACTCCTTCCGCTCCCAGACGTAGCCGACGTCCGAGCCCGCGCCGTTGCCGGTGTCTTCCTGAAAGGTGAGGTCGTCCCGGTCCTCCGGGTCGGTGCCAGAGACGCCGGCGATGATCGTCCAGTGGTTGATGTCCCCCCAGTCGGCACTGCCGAAGTCGAAGGCGAGCTCGACGTCGTACGTCCGGTCGGCCTCGAGCTCGAACGCCCGCTCCAGCCAGATCTTCCCCGCATCGTTCAGGTTCTCCAGGTGGAGCCGCACCGACCACGCGCCCGAGGCCGCCCGCTCGTTCGACCGCACGACCGCCCAGTCGACGGGCGGGTCGTCGAGGTCCGTCCCGTCGGGCGTGAAGCCGTCCAGACCGGTCTCGAAGCCGGTTTCGAAGCGGATCCCGTCGGGGGGACCCGTGGGAGCGTCGCCGTCGCAGGCGAGCACCCCGGTCAGGGGGGCGACGAAAACCGAGAGGACGAGCGCGACGCGAAGC
The DNA here is from genome assembly GCA_035524915.1 of Gemmatimonadota bacterium. Taxonomy (GTDB): domain Bacteria; phylum Gemmatimonadota; class Gemmatimonadetes; order JACCXV01; family JAHWKZ01; genus DATLFF01. Next base: position 8,230 of record DATLFF010000379.1, read on the forward strand.
ATGGAGGAAGTATGCCGGAACCGAAGGACGGCGTCCGTACGGTGGTTGACGCGGGTGGGCTTCTAGCGGGAGTGGGGGAGTGGGATCAGGAGGAAGCCGAGCGCGCCGGCCAGCGGGACCGCGCCGAGGAGCGCCAGCCACAGGTCGTGCAGCCGGAAGGCCGCGATCGTGATCGTCACGCCGGTGAGGAGGAGCGCGAGCGCGATCCACGGCCGGAGCGGTATCACCCGCGCGAGGGTGTCCTGGAGCGCCATCGCGGGCAGACTAGCGGGGCCGCGCGCCGGGGGCAAGGCGTTGGCGGCGCGCGCGGCTCGGCGATAACGTCCATGGCCGATGCTGATCGCCGTTCTCGCCTTCGTCCTCTCGGCCTCGCTCCTCGCGGTCATGGTCACCGTGCTCGTCCTTCTCCGGAAGGGGGAGGGCCCCCGCTACGGCGCGAGCCGGGCGTACGACGCCAACCGCCGCGAGGCGCTGCGCGTTTTGACCGGAGAGGAGGTCGATCGGGCCCCCAGCGAGCAGTGGTACGACCCGACGCGCAGGGAGCGGCGGCCCGAGGAGCCCGAGGCGGAGGCGTTCGGCGCCGCCGTCCTCGAAGCCCTACGGGCGGTCGTGCCGGAGGACCGCGGGCCGCTGGTGGAGCGGGACGGCGCAATGCTCCTGACCGGCGAGGACGTCCGCGTGGTCCCGGCCGTCTCGACGGCCGAACTGCGGGCCGCGATCGGGGACGAGGACGGGCCGCGGCTGACGATCGGCCTGGTGCTCCTCAACCCCGAGCCGCCCGGCGGGGAGGCGACCCGCGTCGCGCTCTCGATCCGGGCGCTCTTCCCGGCGCTCGAGCGCGCCGGGCGGGCGGACCTCGTCCGGCGGTTCGAGGAGATCCACCGGCGCGCGATGCGCGCCCCCGAGTACAGCGGTGAGAGTCCTTTCATTCCTGGAGGCGATCGATGAAGAAGATCTTCCTGGCGATCCTGGCCCTGGCACTCCTGGCGCCGCCCGCGGCCGCGCAGGACGCGGTGCAGATCCGCGAGTGGGAGGTGCCGTGGCCGAACACGCGGCCGCGCGACCCCTACCCCGGCCCCGACGGACGCATCTGGTTCGTGGGCCAGCGGGCCGATTACGTGGCGGCGCTGGACCCGGCCACCGGGGAGTTCCAGCGCTTCGAGCTGCCCCCGGGCGCGGGGCCCCACAACCTGATCGTCGCCGCCGACGGCGGCGTGTGGTACGCCGGGAACCGCGCCGCCCACATCGGCCGGCTGGACCCGGCCACCGGCGAGATCCGGCAGTTCCCCATGCCGGACCCGGCCGCGCGCGACCCCCACACCCTCATGTTCGACCCCGCCGGCGACATCTGGTTCACCGCCCAGGGCGCGAACATGGTCGGCAAGCTGGACGTCGAGAGCGGCGAGGTGCACCTGATCCGGATCCCGACGGCCGACGGCCGGCCGTACGGGCTCCTGGTGGACCCGGAGGGCCGTCCCTGGTTCACGCTCTTCGGCACGAACAAGCTGGGGACCGTGGACCCGATGACCATGGAGCTCGAGGAGATTCCGCTCCCGCGGCCCGAGACCCGCGCGCGGCGGATCGAGCGCACCACCGACGGCGCCATCTGGTACGTGGACTACGCCGCCGGCTACGTCGGGCGCCTGGACCCCGCCAGCGGCGAGGTCGAGGAGTGGGCCACGCCCGGCGCCGCCGGCGCGCGCCCGTACGGCATGACGGTCGACTCCGCGGACCGGATCTGGTTCGTCGAGTCCGGGCCGGATCCGAATCGCTTCGTGGGATATGATCCCGCGACCGGGGCGTTCCACTCGCCGGTGGCCATCCCGAGCGGCGGCGGCACCGTCCGGCACATGGAGTACGACGCCGAGGGGAACGTGGTCTGGTTCGGCACCGATGCCGGGACGATCGGGCGGGCGACCCTTCCGTAGCGCGACCGCGCTGGTGGCCCTGACGGGGGCCGGACTCGCCGCCGGCGCCTACGTGGACGGGCCGCCCCCCCGCCACACCGGCGGCTTCGGCGAGCCGACCTGCGCGGCGTGTCACTTCCCGGGGTCGGCCGAGCCCGCCGCGCGTCTCGAGATCCGGGGGGCACCGGAGGCGTGGGTTCCGGGCGAGACGTACCGCCTCACGGTGGCGGTCCGGGCGCCGGAGCTGGGGCGGGGCGGCTTCCAGCTCTCCGCGCGCTGGGGCGGCGGGCCGTGCGCGCGGCGGCAGGCGGGGACTCTCACTGCGGTGGACGGCCGGGCCGTGGCGCGGGCGGACTCCGTCTCCGGAGTCGTCTACGCCAGCCACACGAAGGCGGGGACCGAGCCCACCGGGCCAGGGCGGGCGGAGTGGACGCTGGAGTGGACCGCGCCCGCCGCGCCCGGCGGCCGGGTCGTCCTGCATGCCGCCGGCAACGCGGCGAACGGGGACGACTCGGAGCTGGGAGACCAGATCGCGCTGGCGGAAGTGGAGATGGCGGGCCCCGCCGCAGGGCGGGCCTACGCCGTGGCGGGCGCCAGGAACTGCTCGGCGAAGGCCTCGGGGCCGACGGCCGCTCCGGTCGAGCGCCGCGCCAGCTCGTCGTAGTGGAGCGAGGCGCCGGGAGCGAAGATCCGCTCGGCGAGCCACGCCCCGGCCTCCGGCCCGCCCGGCACCAGCGGGTCCGCGGCGTCCAGGTCCGCCCGCATCGCGGCCTGGATCTGGGACGCCAGGCACTCTCCCAGCATGTAGTTGTGGTAATAGACCGGGGCCACCACCACGTGGATCTTGGCCGCCCAGTCGGCCGCCCCGGCGGGTCGCGGCGGCGCCGCGAGGCCCTGGTAGCGGGCCTTCAAGTCCCACCACAGCGCGTTCAGGTCCTGGTCCGGCCGGCGGTAGAGCTCGCGCTCGAACCGGGCCATTACCTGCGCCCAGCGAGAAAACACGAGCATCTGGGCCCGGAGCTCCCGCTCGACCGGCTCGCGGAGCGCCTCGGCGGCGGCGGGATCCACCAGGCCGGCCGCTCGCATCCAATCGGCGTTGCGCGAGAGGCGCCCGAAGAGCATGGCGATCGCCTCGGTGGTCAGCGTGTGTGACGGGTGGCGGAGCGCCCACGGGAGCTCCCGCGCCACGCCCAGGTCGTACACCGCGTGGCCCAGCTCGTGGAGGGTGGTCCCCATCCACCGCTCGTTCCCCCGGAGGTTCAGGAGGATCCGCACGTCGCCCTCGCGGTCGATGTCGATGCAGAAGGCGTGCGGGTCCTTGCCCGGCGCCTCGTGGAGGCTGGAGCGCTCGAGGACCCCCTCGACCGGCAGGCCCACCCGGGCGTAATAGGCGGCGGCGGCCGCGAGCAGGTCGGCGTCTCCGTAGACCCCGTCCAGGTCGGCGCCGAACACGTCGGGGGCCTCCTGGAAGTAGGCGTTCCGGTAATGCCAGGGGGCGAGCGCTTCGGGAGATGTGCCGAGCCCGATGGCCAGCCGGTGGTCGATCTCGTCCTTGAGTGCCGCGAAGGGCTCGGCCGTCATCGCGTCCAGCCGGTCGAAGAAGCCCCCGATCCCGGCGGGCTCCTGCTCGTAGAGCTCGAGCTTCAGGGTGTGGAAGTCGTGGAACCCGACCGCCCGGGCGGCCTCGTTCCGCAGCGCCACCAACTCGAGTAGCCGCTCGGCCACCCGCGGCCCGACCGCCTTGGACGCCTCCCACGCCTCGCGGAGCTCGCCCTCGCCGCGCGACTCCTCCAGCACCCGGTCGAGGTCGTTGGCCGTCCGCTCCTCGCCGCGGAAGGTGGGCCGGTAGGTGGCGAACTCGCGCTCGATCTCGGTCGCCAGGCGGTTCATCCGCTCTCCCAGCGCTCGATCCACCTGGCGAGGGAGAGCCTCCAGATAGAGGAGCCGGAGCGCCCGCTCCACCGGGGCGCCGCCCCGGCCCTGACCGGCGCCGGCGGCCTCGAGCCGGCCGAACAGCCGCGGGTCGCGGAACACGTCGTCGATCCGGTTCCGGAGCTCCTCCAGCCGGGCGTACGCCTCGCGCGAGCCGGTCGCCGCGGCGTCCCACCACGCCCGGTTGACGGCCGTCTCGAGCGGCTGGACCCGCTCGGTGGTCTCCTGGAGCAGACGTTCCACGGGCGGCAATCTAGGGGGCGGCCCCCCGGGGGGCGACCCGGGGGTGCGCGGCGAGTCCCGAGCGCACATATTGATTTGTATCCCGGGGGTCTCCGGGGGGATGAGCCCGCACCAGTGGAGGAGCGATGGAGAAGTCGTTCGCGGAGTTCCGCAAGGCCATGGGCGAGCGGCTTCGCGCCGCGCGCGGGGATCTGACCCAGGCCGAGCTGGCGGAGCTGACCCGCTACACCCAGCAGATGATCAGCCGGTACGAGAGCGGGCGCGTCCCGAAGGCGTTCTGGTTCCTGGCCAACCTGTCCGAGGCCGGGATCGACGTGGACCACGTCCTGACCGGCCGCCGTCGCCGCGGCCCCGGCGCCAGGCGGCTCCGTGCGCCCGGCGGGAGCGAGCGTGAGTGAGCGTGCCCCCTGGCTCAACTGCGGCACGCTGCTCGCCCTGGCCGGCTTCGCCGTCTTCGTCCTCCTCGGAATCGTCCTCGGGCAGATGCTCTGCTACGGCCCCGGCGGCATGGGCGAGGGGTCGCTGAAGCACCTGGGGCGCTGAATGCTCGAGAGCGGCGCCCTCGTCACCGATCCCACCGGCGTCCTGGTCTACCTGGCCGGTCTGCTGGCCGCGATCTACGTGCTGGCCGGCGTGCCGCGCCTCTCGCGCGGATTCGAGATCCTGCCGCCGATCCTCTGGGCCTACATGCTCCCGATGCTCTCCACCACGCTCGGGATCATTCCGGCCGCGTCCCCCGCCTACGACTGGGTCACCCGCTACCTCCTGCCGATGGCGCTGCTGCTCCTCATGATGACCGTCGACGTGCCCTCGCTCTTCAAGCTCGGCCGGCCGGCGACGATCATGATGCTGGCGGGCACGGCCGGGATCGTGATCGGTGGCCCGATCGCGCTCGCCGTCTTCGGGCGCTGGCTGCCGGAGGAGGCGTGGAAGGGCCTGGCCGCGCTGTCCGGCTCCTGGATCGGCGGGAGCGCCCAGCTGGTGGCCGTGGCCGAGTCGGTGGAGACGCCCGACGCCATGCTGGGGCCCATCATCGTGGTGGACACGGTGGTCGGCTACGGCTGGATGGCGATCCTGCTCTTCCTGTCGGGGTGGCAGGTGCGCTTCGACCGCTGGAACCGGGCCGACACGCGGCTGATCGAGGAGACGAACGCGGCGCTGGCGGTCAAGTACGCGGCGCAGCGGCGGCCGCTCGAGCTGAGGGACGCCGCGCTCATCGTCGGGATCGGCCTGGTCGGGGCGTACCTCTGCGTCGCCCTGGGCCAGCGGCTGCCGGAGCTCGGCGATCCCCAGATCATCAGCCACACGACCTGGGCGGTGATTGCCGTGACCACGCTCGGGCTCGGCCTGTCGTTCACCCGCGTCTCGGAGCTCGAAGGCGCCGGGGCCTCGCAGATCGGGTCGCTGACGCTCTACCTGCTGGTGACCGCCATCGGCGCCCGCGGTGACCTCCGGGCGATCGTCGACGCGCCGATGTTCCTCGCCACCGGCGCGCTGTGGATCGCGATCCACGTGGCGATCCTCTTCCTGGTGGCGCGCCGGATCCGCGCGCCGCTGTTCTTCCTGGCCACCGGCTCGATGGCGAACGTGGGCGGAGCCGCCAGCGCGCCCGTTGTGGCGATCGCGTACCACCGCGCGATGGCGCCCCTCGGAGTGCTGATGGCGGTGGCCGGGTACGTGATCGGCACCTACGCCGCGCTCGCCTGCGCCTGGATGCTGGGCCAGGTCGCGCGCCACCTGCTGTAGCGCCTCACTCCCGGTAGAGCCCCTCGATCCCGGTGGGCCGGAGCCCCGGCCCGACCCGCTCGGGCATGTTGACCTCGTAGACCCACGGTCCCGTGAGCGAGTCGGCGACCTCCACCCGGCCGGCCCAGCCGTAGCTCCGCAGGTAGAAGCGGAGGACGTGGTACTCTGAATCGTGCGTGGCCGTCTGGACCACGGCCGGAGGCCGATCGACCAGGAGCCGGGCGGCCTCCCGGGCCGAGTCGGCGGCGCCCGCGACCTTCGGGTCCAGCCAGCCGGTTCCGGAGAAGGCGATCCGGCCGGCCGCCGCCACCGCCAGGACGCCGTAGGCGTACCGCTGCCACGGCCGGCGGACCGCGGACCAGGTCAGGACGAGAAGGGGCGCCAGGAACAGCAGGGAGTAAGGCAGCGGCGAGGGCTCCAGGAGGGCGGCGACGAGCGGAACGAGCAGGGGGAGCGCCAGGAGCCACAGTCGGCCGCCGCGGGTCGCCGCGGCGAACGCCCCGAGCGCCAGGAGCGGCGGCACGTACCAGGCGTGGAAGAGACCGTCGGGGCCCCCCATCTGGGCGAGCCACGCCGTCCCGGAGGGGAGATCCGGCTCGTCCGCCGCCATCTGCGCCGTGCGTAAGGCGCCCAGGCCCGTTCCGAGATGCATCGGGAGGTACAGGAGCGCGGCGACGGGGATCGACGCCAGGACGCCGAGCGCGCGCGCCGCCCCGTCCCGGCGGTCCCGGGCGCGCCAGGCGACGACCGCGAGCAGGACGGGGAGCGCGAGGATCGCGGTGGGGACTACCCACAGGGCGAAGCCGGTCACGACCCCCGCGCGGACGGCGTCGCCGGTCCCTTCCGACCGCGCCGCGACCAGCGCCGCCAGCAGGACGAGGAAGACGGTGAGGATGTGCCCCCGCGCGAGGATCCCCTGGGTGAGGACCGGCGGCAGGGCGAAGACCAGCGCGACCAGTGCCAGCGACCGCCGTCCGACGAGCGCCGCGTGAAGCCGGCCGGCCACGACCACCGAAAGCCCCCAGAAGACCGGGCTGAAGAGCCGCATCCCGGCGACGCTGTCGCCCCACAGGAAGTGGCCGGCCCACACGAGGGCGCTGTGGCCCGGCTGGTTGTTGGTGGAGATGCCGGCGGCCAGCCACAGAGGGACCCACGAGGAGGCGACGGAATCGTACATCGCGGCCTCGTCCTCGCGAATCGGGA
>DATLFF010000380.1:0-3056 GCA_035524915.1 Gemmatimonadota bacterium
GCCACGCCCGCCGCCCGGGCGATCCCGGCCAACCCCACGACGACCACGGCCACTATGAGGGCGAACCCGAGCAGCGCCATCAGAAGGGTCGGCGAGAAAAGGAGCGTGGGACTGAAGAACGCCTCCGGGGAGAGCCCCAGCATGGCGCGCTCCAGGAGCGGCGCCAGCCCCCGCACCACGGCCCACGCCACGCCGAGCCCGGCCGCCGCCACCATCGCGGCGGCCCGGCGTCCGCGCCGTCGCCCCGCCGGCAGGTGCGCGTAGGAGGACAGGCAGGCGAGGAACAGGAGAGCGGCCGCCGTCAGGAAGTCCCCCGGCGAGCGGCCGGCCGGGCCGAAGGGGGCGAAGGCGAACTCGAGCGGAGAGAACCAGGACTCCGGCAGGATCCGGGCGAGGTACCGCGTCCTGATCAGGAAGAGCCCGAGCGCCGCGGACACGCCGAGCCGCCCGGCGCTGAGGACGCCCCAGCGCGCCCAGCCGACCTCGCTCCGGGCCAGCCGGGCGGCGGCGACCCGGCCGGCCACGTTCCAGGCGCCGCCGACCGTCCAGGCCAGCGGCCAGAGCAGGAGCAGCGCCAGGAACGCGTCCCGCCGCTCGCGGCGGTCGGCCAGGTAGCGGTCGAGCTCGAACCCCTCCTCCACCACGCGGCCTACCGTTCGCCCCATCGGGCCCTGGACCGGCTCCACCGCCAGAGCGGGGTCCACCGTCGTTCCGGCGGGGGCCACGTGAAATCGCAGGAACTCGCGCCCGGCGATCCGGGGGATCGGGAGATCGAGCCCCATCACCTCGGGCGGGAGCGGGGACTCCACCGCCCACACGTCCTTCACCACCACGCGCAGCGTGTCGGGGCCGACCGGCCAGGGCGCGCCGGCGTAGGCGATCGTCGTGCCAGACGCGCGGCGGACCATGGTCCGCGCCAGGGAGGCCGCCACCGAGTCCGGGGAGAGCGGCTCGCCGCGTGGGTCGCCCGTCCAGGCCCGTAGCGTTCCGGCCTCGTCGTAGACCTCGATCCCGACGGACTCGGGCAGGTCGGCCGGGGCCGCGCGCGCGATCGTGAGGAAGATCTCCGGATCCGCCAGCGCCTCTTCCGGTGTGGCGCCCGAGCCGCGCGACTCCCGCTCGAGCGCCCCGGCCACCCGGCGCGCGATCGAGTGGTCCTCGGCCAGCCGCGCTCCCAGCGCCCGCGCCGCTCGCTGGCGAGCGGTCGCGGCCAGCCGAGGGACCGAATCGGCCGACCGCGTCCGCCGGGACTCGAGCGCGAACACGCCCCACGCCACGAGGTAGACCGCGAGGAGCGCGTAGCCGGCGCGCAGACTCCACCGCCGGGGCCGGGCCACCAGACCCACGACCAGAACCAGCGCGGCCGCCACCGCGAATACGAGCGACACCATGTCCGGACCCCGGCCAAAGGCCCCCGCCGCCAGCGCGGCGGCGACGACGAACGCCGCCGCGGCCCGATTCACGGTCCTGGCCCCTCCGCGGCGGCGACCTCGGGCCGGGTGGCCACGACCAGCGCGGCCGCCCCGGCGTTCCGCGCGGCGTCCATCGCGTCCACCACGCGGCCGTGGGACGCGGCCTCGTCCGCCTCCAGCACCACGCGGTCGGTGCCGCCCTCCTCCAGTCGGCTCCGGATCGCCGCCTCCAGGGCGTCGGGGGCCACCGGCTCCTCGCCCACGAACAGCGACCCGTCCGCCCCCAACCGCACCGTCACGTCCTCCCGTGCCGCCACCTCGGCCGAGCCCGACTCCGGGAGCGAGAGGTCGATTCCCGGGCGCTCCAGGAACGTGGAGGTGACCACGAAGAACAACAGCAGCAGGAACACGACGTCGATCAGCGACGTCACGTTGATCAGCGCCTTCCGCCGGCTACTCTCGAGGAGCCGCATCGTCCTGATACCGCAGGAGCTTCTGGATCAGCCGGTTGGCGTGGCCCTCGATGTCGAGGACCAGGCCCTCCGCCTTGCCGGTGAAGTAGTTGTAGGCGACCAGCGAGGGGATGCCGATGGCGAGCCCCGTGGCCGTCGTGATCAGCGCCTCGGCGATCCCGCTGGAGAGGCTCCGCGCCTGTCCCGCCCCCTGCTCGCTCACCACCTCGAACACCTCGATCATGCCGAGCACGGTGCCGAGGAGCCCCAGGAGCGGCGCGATCCCGGCGATCGTCTCGAGGAGCCCGAGGCCCCGCTCCAGCCGCGCCACCTCCTGCCGGCCCTGGTCCTCCACGATCTCGCGGATCTCCACCCGCGGGCGGTCGCGGTGGTCGAGCGCCGTCCGGACGATGGTCGAGAAGGGCCCCGGGTTCTTCTCGCAGATCGAACGCGCCAGAGGCACATCGCCGGGTCCCGAGAGCGTGTCGATCACGTTCACGATCTCGGGCCGCACCACCTTGTCGCGGCGCAGGTGCAGCGCCCGGTCGATCCCGATCCACAGGGCGAGGACCGAGCAGGCGGCGAGCGGGATCATGACGATCCCGCCCTGGGTGAGAGTCTCCCACATGGTCTAGTCTCGCTCCGGAATCACGTTGAAGTAGAAATGTCCGGTCACCTCGAGGTACTCGGCGGGGAAGCCGGGCGGGAGCGGCTCGTAGTCGGCGGCCCCGCGGATCGCGTCGGTCGAGACGTACTGGAGGTTCGAGACCCCGGCGTGGTCCAGGAGCTCGACCCGCGAGAGCCGGCCGTCGGGCTCGATCCGGAAGCGGACGCGCGTCACCCAGGCGGCGGTGCCGTAGTAGAAGGCGGCCGGCGGGGAGATGTGGCCCTCGATCGCGCGCTTCAGCCGCTCCATGTAAGGGGCGAATTCCCAGGCGGTGGTGTTCAAGGAGAACGACGAGCCCGCCGTGGCCTGGGTCAGCCGCTGGTCCACCTCGGGGACGGCCAGCCGGTCCGCTCCTGCCGGCGCCGGGCGGCCGGGCCGGGCCGTGATCGGCTCCCGCGGCGTCGCCAGCCGCGGATCGGGGAGCGTGGCACTGCCCGCGCGCCGGCCCGTCTCCCCCGCGTCCGCCCGCTCGTCGCCGGCGCGGTCGGCCGGGCGCTGGGACGGCGGAGTGGCCGCGCGAGGCGT
>DATLFF010000381.1:0-4076 GCA_035524915.1 Gemmatimonadota bacterium
GCCCCGGTCTCCCAGGCACGCCAGCACCAGGCCGTGGTCGATTCGATCCACCCGATGCCGGTTCCCGGCCAGCCAGGCGATCGCCCCGATCGTGGCCGGGGCGAACACGAAGCGCCACGTCAGCCGCCTCGGTCGCCCGGCGAGCCGCTTCGCCAGCCACGTGGCGACCGCCAGGCCGGAGAGGCCGTCGTTCGCCAGCGAGGGGTGGCACACGTGCGTCCACACCAGCGCCTCGCGATCCGTCTCCCCCGGGAGGACCACCTCGCCCCACGCGAGCGATCCGCCTCGGTCGAGCTCGGCGTCGATCACGACCTCGTACTCCCGATCGGGATGGGCGTCGAGCCGGACGTACTCCTCGTGGGCCATGCAGAACCCCCAGCCTTCCCGTCCCCAGTCGATCCGGTACGGGATCCAGCCGGGCCTTTCGGGCAGCGTGTGGACCCGCCCCCGCAGCTCGCGCCACGCCATCCGCGCCCGCACGGGGCCGCTGTGGCCCACGACGTGGAGCGTGGAGTCCGCGACGTCGATCACGCGGTTCCCCGCGAGGTCGGCGACGTACGCGTCCCCGAGCCGCCACTCGGGCGGCACCGTCCAGTCCAGCACTTCGGCGCCGCTGGGGACCTCGTGGACCTCCAGCGGTACCTCCTCCGCGAGCCGGGCGAGGGTCGCCCGCACACCCGGGCCGGTCACGCTCCGGTGGATCGGAAACAGCTCCGCCACGAGGGCATGCATGCCGGTTCCGGCATCCACCGACGCCTGCGGTTCCACGGCGGACGTCCACGCGCCCATCAGCAGCGGGACCTCGCCACGGCCTTCGAAGGCGGGCCGACCAGGTGCGCCTCGACCCCGTCCTCCAGGGCCCGGCGGTAGACCGGCAGCGCGCCATCCACCGCTTCGATCGTCCGGTCCACGTCCTCGTCCGAATGAGCGTAGGAGATCACGAACGACGGTCCGATCACGCCGCGGCGGGCGAGCTCCTGGAGGAACAGCGTGCGGTAGGCCTGGGAAGAGACGCCGTCGGGGCCGCGGTTGGAGAAGACCAGGCTCTGCGGCGGCCCGTGGATCCCGACGTGGTCGGCGAGGCCGTGGCGGCCGATCACCACTTCGAGCCCCGCGCGCAGCCGCCCGCCCTGCCGGTGGAGAGTCTCGACCACCGGCTCCTCCCGGTAGGTGCGGATCGTCGCGATCGCCGCCGCGAGGCCGTGGGTCTCCGCGCCGTGGGTGTAGGACAGGAGAAAGACGCGCTCGTGGTCGTGGTCGATGCCCCCGCGCTCCATGATCTCCCGCTTTCCGGCCAGCGCGGAGACCGAAAAGCCGTTGCCGAGCGCCTTGCCGAACGTCGAGAGGTCGGGCTCCACGCCGTAGTACGCCTGGCCGCCGCCGTTCGCCCACCGGAAGCCGGTGATCATCTCGTCCAGGACGAAGAGCGCGCCTTCGGCGTGGGCCAGATCCTTGAGGCGGTGGAGGAACCCGTCGGACGGGTCCTCGTACTTCGCGGGCTCGAGCATCACGGCCGCGATCTCGCCCGGGTGGCGGTCGAACATCTCGCGGACGCTCGCCAGGTCGTTGTACCGGAAGCGGACGGTCAGATCGCGGATCGCCCGGGGGATGCCGGCGTCCATCGAGGTGGTGCCGATGAACCAGTCGTCCACCGAGAAGAAGGGGTGGTCGGAGCAGATTGCGATCCGGTCGCGGCCGGTGGCGGCGCGCGCCAGGCGGACCGCTCCGCTGGTGGCGTCGGAGCCGTTCTTCGCGAACTTCACCATGTCGGCGGTCGCGATCATGTCCAGGAAGGCCTCCGCGGCTTCCACCTCGATCGACGCCGGCCGGGTGAAGTTCACGCCCTTCGCCAGCTCCGCCCGGACCGCTTCGATCACCGGCGGGAACGCATGCCCGAGCGTGACGGCGCGGCACCCCATCCCGTACTCGATGTACTCGTTGCCGTCGACGTCCCAGACCCTGCATCCCTCGCCCCGGGCGATGAACCCCGGCGAGAGGAGCGGGAACTGGTCGTCGCCCTTGGCGTACGTGTGGCAGCCGCCCGGGATCAGCCGGTGGGCCCGCGACTGGAGCGCCCGCGAACGCGAGAGCTCGAGGTCGCGCTCGCTGGCCGGCGGGCTCGACGGCGTCACCGTCCGGCCTCGATCGGCGCGGCGGTTCCGGAGTGGGCGGTCGCCGGACGCGGCGGGCGACCGGCGGGCGGACCGCCCTCCAACGCCCGCTCGTAGGCGGCGATCTGCTCGAGGCCGAAGGCGCGCATCGAGCCCGGGTCGTCCAGCCACCGGCGGTACCAGCGGGCGGTCTCGGAGAGCACGCGGTCGATCTCCCACCGGGGCCGCCAACCGAGTCGCCCCACCGCCTTGTCGACGCTCAGCCGCAGGAGGTCCGCCTCGTGCGGGTGGTCGCCCGCCGAGTCGTCGCGCCACGAGCCGCTTCCCCACTCGCGGATAAAGCGGTCCACAACTCCGTGGACGGGAAGCTGGTCGCCGGGCAGCGGTCCGAAGTTCCACGCCTCGCAGAGATTCGGGTCCTCGCTCTCGAGCAGCGCTGCGGCCAGCGTCAGGTAGCCCGACAGGCAGGTCAGGACGTGCTGCCATGGCCGGACGGCGCCCGGGCTCCGGATCCCCGCGGGCTCGCCCGCGGCCAGCGCCTTCACCACGTCGACGATCAGCGCGTCCGGGGTGAAGTCACCCCCGCCCACCACGTTGCCGGCGCGAGCGCTGGCGACCTTGACGCCGTGTTCGTGGAGCCGATCCGGCCGGAAATAGGCGTGGCGGTAGGAGCGGATCACCAGCTCGGCGGCGCCCTTGCTGCCGCCGTACGGGCTGAGGTCGCCCAGGGCGTCGGTCTCGCGGTAGCCCCACGGCTGTTCCACGTTCAGGTAGCACTTGTCGCTCGTCACGCACACGACGACGCACGGCCGGTCGCGGGCCCGGACGGCGTCGAGCACGCTCGCCGTGCCGATCGCATTGATCTCGAACGTCTCGCGCGGGATGCGGTAGCTCTCCCGGACCACCGATTGGGCGGCAAGGTGGAGCACCACGTCGGGATCGGCGGCGGCGAGTGCGGCCGTGATCGCGCCGCCCTCCCGCACGTCGGCCCGATGGTCGGCGACGAGGCCGTCGGCGATGCGCGCGATGTCGAAGTGGGAGGGCTCGGTCGGCGGGTCGAGGGCGTAGCCGCTCACCCGGGCGCCCAGCCGCTCGAGCCACAGGCAGAGCCACGACCCCTTGAACCCGGTGTGGCCCGTCACGAAGACGGAGCGCCCCGCGAACGTGGCAGAGAGGGGACTCACGACTCGCGGCGCGGGGCGGAGCTACGCGAGAACGTCCGCCGGCAGGGCGAGGGCGTCGATGGCGTCACGGGGCCTCCCAAGGGGCTCGGCTCGAGGATCGGATCGTCGATCCCTCTTTTGAGCAATTTTCGTGCCCCTGACCCCGTCCGCCTCGCCCCGGGCGCCTCCCGGAGTCACTCCGCCCTCCCGAACTCCGCCCGGAGAGACCGGAACCACCGCAGCGGAGACTCGAGGGCGGGCGTGGACTGCGCGAGATCCCGCGCGCCGACCCACAGGGCGCGCAGGCCGCGGCGCCACGCCCGGCCGTCCACGAGGCCCTCGGCCACCGCGAGCTCCCCGTTCGAGAAGCTCCGCTTGTACCGCTCGTCTCCCTGACCGAGGTGCACCCGCTCCACCCCGCGACCGGGGGCCGCCTCGAGGAGACGGACCAGGAGCTGGGTGCCCGGCGAGTACTTCCCCCACCGCGGGTCGTACGCGGGGAACCACCACGCCAGGACGGCGCCGTCCCGGATCCCCAGGTGGACCGCCAGGGGCCGATCGTCGTGGTAGAGGGCCGAGACCACTCCCTCGAACGACCCGGAGCGGCGCCGGGACATGCGCTTCACGAGCTCCACCACCCACGGCGAGGCGAACTTGTCCCGCACGCCCGTCTCCTCGTACTGCCGGCTCTTCCACTCGAGCAGCGACTCCAGCGCGCGCCGATCCTCCGTGTGCCATTCGAACCGGAGCGGACCCACCTCGCGCTCGAACTTGCGGGCCTTCCGCTCGGCGGAGGCGATCT
>DATLFF010000382.1:0-13659 GCA_035524915.1 Gemmatimonadota bacterium
CTTCCGAAACCGCCACTACTCCTCGGCCGGCGCGCCCTCCTCGACCTCCTCGACCTCGCCTTCCGCCGCCTCCGCGTCCGGGTCGCCCGTCTGGTAGATCCCCATCTCCACCTTCAGATGGTTCTCGATCTGGTCGGCCACGTCCGGGTTGTCCTTGAGGAACGTCTTGGCGTTCTCGCGGCCCTGGCCGAGGCGCGTCTCGCCGTAGGAGTACCAGGCGCCGGCCTTGTCCACCACGCGGTGGTCGACGCCCAGGTCCACCAGCAGCCCCTCGCGGCTGATCCCCTCGCCGTACATGACGTCGAACTCGGCCATCTTGAAGGGCGGCGCGACCTTGTTCTTCACCACCTTCACCCGGCAGCGGTTGCCGACCACGTTGTCGCCCTCCTTGATGCCGCCGATCCGCCGGATGTCGAGCCGCACCGACGAGTAGAACTTGAGCGCACGGCCGCCCGGCTGGGTCTCGGGGTTGCCGAACATGACGCCGATCTTTTCGCGGATCTGGTTGATGAACACGACCGAGCACTGGGAGCGGTTGATGGCGCCGGCCAGCTTCCTGAGCGCCTGGCTCATGAGCCGCGCCTGGAGCCCCACGTGGCTGTCGCCCATCTCGCCCTCGATCTCGGCCTTGGGCACGAGCGCCGCGACGGAGTCGACCACCACCACCGACACCGCGTTCGACCGCACCAGCACCTCGACGATCTCGAGCGCCTGCTCGCCCGTGTCCGGCTGGGAGACGAGCAGGTTGTCGATGTCGACGCCGAGCTTGCGGGCGTAGTCGGCGTCGAGCGCGTGCTCGGCGTCGATGAAGGCGGCGATCCCGCCCTGCTTCTGGGCGTTGGCGATGACGTGGAGGGCGAGCGTCGTCTTGCCCGAGGACTCCGGACCGTAGATCTCGGTGACGCGGCCCTTGGGGATTCCGCCCACGCCGATGGCGGAGTCCAGGTTGAAGGCGCCCGTGGGGATCGCCGGGACCTGAACCTTGCGGTCGGTCCCGAGACGCATGATCGCGCCCTTCCCGTAGCTGCGCTCGATGTTCTGGATGGCGAGGCCGAGGGCCTTCTCCTGCTCCTTCGTGATCTCCGTCATGGTTCGCGCTCCTCCCGCCCCGGTCCCGGGCGGCGTTCGTGGGGTTCCGTGTCTCTTTCGGTTTTCTTTCGGTGAGTATAACCGATCGGCGTCCGCGTGGGAAGGGGGTCGGCGGCCGGCCCACCTCCGGGTCCGCACCCGGCGTGCCGCGGGCCCTCTCAGGTCGGCCGGCCACCCGCTTCCGGGCCTTCGGCATCGCCGGTGCCGACGGGATCCGTCGACCCCCCGACGCCGTCGGCCGGCCGACACTCCCCAATCTGCTCCGGCGGGGGCGGCTCCGCCACGCCCGCGCGATCTCCCCTCACAAACCCCGCTCCACCTGGAGGTCGAGTACGACCGTCTCGCTGTGGAGCGGGTCCTCGTCCGCCATCATCCCCATGCGCCCCCGCATCGCCTCGCGGGCCGTCTCCCGCTGGCTCTCCGGCAGCTGCTCGATCTGCCGCTCCATCTCCACCATGGCGGCGTCCATCCCCTCCATGGCCGCGCCGATCATGTCCTCCAACCCCTCGGTCCGGGCGACCGTGCGGTGCGGGTAGGCGAAACCGTCCACCGTCCGCCAGTCCGTCATCGTCACGGTGGTCGTGGTCTCGCGCGTCTCTCCGCCCGGGAGCATCGCCTCTCCGACCATCCGGAACCGCCGCGGCATGCGATCGCTCTTTCCCACGTGCATCTCGAGCCGGACCGGGCGGAAGTTCGACGTTCCGGTCGTCCCGATGGCCGACGCCAGCGCCGCCGGGTCGTCGAGGACGAGGACGTCCGTCGACTCCCCTTCGACTTCGCCCGACCCTTCGTGCCGCGCCGCGCGGAGCAGGCGGGGCACCTGGACCATGGTGTTCTCGGGCGTGGTGGAGCCCTCGGGCACGAAGACGGGCATGCCGTCGACCGAGTCCCGGACGTAGCGCTCGGTCCGCTGGCGGCCGTCCTCCTCCACGGTGACCGTGTAGCCGCTCACGCCTTCGGCGTTCTCGGCCCACGCCTCCAGGGCGTCCCCGACCACCCCCTCGGCGGTCCCGGCTCCCATCTCCTCGCCCTCGGCGGACGGGTCTCCTCCATCCGAGGCCCCTCCGCACGCGATCACGAAACACGTCACCAGCGGGACACTCATCCGGCGCAGCATGATCTCCTCCGGTCGTCGGGGGACTACTCGTTCGGGTCGGCGGGAACGATACGCCGGGTCCGGACGCGGCGCGAGATCACCGCGTCCCGGTCCGAACCGGGACGTCAGGGCCCGGCTGTGTCGTCGGGGAAGGCCGCGGTGTCCGCCGGAGCGGGGGCATCGATAGGCGCCGGCCCGGCGGAGGCCTGGCGGACGGCCAGCCGCAACATCTGGACGGCCGGGTGGAGGCGGGCCCAGAGATCGATCTTCCAGCCCGCCTCTTCGCGCAACACCGGGATCTCGTTCAGGTCGTCGTCCAGCCGGATCCGGACGGTGGCCGAGTCTCCGTGGAGCGTCGAGCCCTCCACCGTGGCCCCGCAGAAGGCCGTGCACCAGTCCTCCACCGTTATGGCAGGATGCCCACTGGCCGGCTCGGCCTCCCGCGACAGCGACTCGATCTCCGCCACCAGCTCCTGCGTCCGGCCGGTGAACGACTCGCGGACGGCCGCGGTGTCGCCCGCCTGGAGGGCGTCCAGCCACGTCTGCACGGCCCCCTCCGGCGAGGAGTACGATCCGCCGCAGGCCCAGAGCACGCACAGCGCCGCGGCTACCCATCCCTTCGGTCCGATCACCATCCACTCCCTCCCGCCGCTCCTCGCGGCGCGATCAGGTTCATGAACTCGAGGCGCGTCGACGGATCGTCGCGGAACGCCCCCAGCATATGGCTCGTGGTCATGGAAGAGTGCTGCTTCTCGACGCCTCGCATCACCATGCACAGGTGCCGCGCCTCGATGACCACGCCGACTCCCACGGGGTCGAGCTTTTCCATCATCGTCTCGGCGATCTGGTGGGTGAGCCGCTCCTGCACCTGGAGCCGCCGGGCGAAGAGGTCGACGAGCCGCGGGATCTTCGACAGCCCCACGATCCGCTGGTTCGGGATGTAGGCCACGTGGGCCCGGCCGACGAATGGGAGGAGGTGGTGCTCGCAGTTGTGCGACAGATGCCCCGCGATCAGGAAGGTGGGGTGGGGTTCACACTTGAAGCTGTATACGGTGAACGGCTTGGTTCCGTTGGCGCCCAGAGGTCGCACCGACCGGACGGGAACGAAGCGGGACTCGATGAGCGAAGTCCGGTGGCTTTCTTGCTTAAAGCCATGCCTTCCGTACCAGCCCGGTTGATTCCAGCGGTGAGAGACGTAGAGCTTCGATGAACCCTTCGGGGAAGGGGTGAACCGCGCTTGGACCACCTCCGCGAAGTCCTGGAGGAAAGGCACGTTGCTTCCGATCACCATCGCGCCGGTTCCCTGCTTGATCTGAAATCCATCCCCGTCGACGTATCCGTCGATGAATCCCTGCATGCACTCCTCGGATCCCAGGACGACCCGGGGGAACTTCTGCCGGAGGTGGTGAGCGTCCCCTCCCGCCCAGCTCCGAAAGAGCTGGGCCAGGTACGAAGACACGATCCGAACCCGGAACCCCGGGGTGTCGCGCCGGGTGAATCCCGATGGACGAGATACGGGTTCCACGCGGGCACGTACGCTGAACGCGGATCGCATCGCGGCCGCGAACTTGTCGGCGAAGGTGCGCTCGTTCACCACGAGGGACACGTAGCGATCGGCGACCGTGCCGTCGGATGTCACGGCTCCGACCGCGTAACCCAGATCGTACCCCATGCGGGGCGCGTAGCGTGGTCGCTGGAGGGACTTGGGACGGGTCCACTCCACCTCGTGTCCTTCGAGATGAGCCGCCTCGACCCAACCTTCCCGGGTTGCGAACGGGTGGTCCGGGGTCACTCGCAAGGAACCTTGGGCCGTCGTCACCTCCACGAGGTCCCGCGCGGAGCGAGAAGAGACCTCCGTCACGACGGTCTCCCGAACGCTTCCGTCCACGAGGGTCCAGAGTCGATCCCCTCTTCTCACCCGTGCCGCCTGCTTTGCCCCCCCCACGGCGTTGACGATCTGCTTGGACGGGACGCAGAGCGAGTACAGCTCGATGTCCCGCACCACGACCATCTCGTCGTACCGCTCGTGGAAAAACGCCTCGTTGAAGAGGTCGTCCACGTCCTTGCGGTACCCCTCGGTGAGGAACCGGAGCGCGGAGAGGACTCGGGCCGGGGTCCGGACGAGCCCCTCGCGGTCGGGATCCTCGCCGATCTCCTTGAGGAGATCGTAGATCAGGCGCTCGGGACCGTCGTCTCGCGTCGCGTCCATGCTAGTCCACCAGCCTGAAATCGAGCCCGGCCGCCCCGATGGCGACCAGGAGCGCCGCGAGCCAGGCCGCCGAGAGCGCCCAGCTCGTCCATTTGAGCCACCGCACGACCCGTCGCGGCCCGGCCTCCGTCAGCATGGGCGAGAGGACCTCGGCTCCGAGCGCGCGCTCGATCCGCGGCGCCTCGCGGCGCCAGATCGTCTCCCATCGCGTCTCCCACTCCACGGTCAGGGCGTAGTAGACGCTGGCCAGGAAGGCGATCGCCGGCGGGATCCAGCCGAGCCGTGCGCCCCCGAGGCCCCACGCCAGGCCCGCGAGCGCGAGGTTCCCCGCCACGTAGACCATTCCCCCCGTGCGGAACACCCGGCGCTCGCGCTCGAGCTGTACGACGAGCGTGGCGAGCATGACGGCGGGGTCGCGGACGTTCGACATGCGGCGGGCAAGGTAGCGCTCGGTCGGTTGTCCTCCCACCGTGCTCGCCGGCTCGGCGCGGAAGCCACCCGCGCGATCAGGCCCGCCGGGGTCCTCTCAGCCGTCGCGATGTTTCCGGTAATGCCTGCGCGCCTTCGCTCGATTGCCGCAGTCGGCCATGTCGCACCAGCGCCGGCCCCGGTTGCGGCTGGCGTCCACGAACAGCCACGAGCAGTCGTGCCCACCGCACTGCTTGATCCGGTCCAGGTGGCTGGAAACCAGGAGCTCCGCCGCGTCCCGCACGATCGGGTCGAGGAGCCGGTCGAACGAATCGGCGGGTCCCACCGGCGCGTAAACGAAGCCGTCCTCGCCGCGGACCAGCTCGAGCCGCGACAGGGCGGCCCCCAGCCGCGCGTTGAGGACCGTCAGGTCGCCGACCGCGGGGGCTCGCTCGCGGGCGACCGCGTCGAAGATCCGGTAGATCGCCTCGCGCAGCTCCAGCGCCCGGAGGTACGCCGCCTCCGCGCCCGCCGGGTCCGCCGCCACCCGGTCCGCCAGCACCCCGACGTCGGACTCGTCCACCGCGCCGGCGGCGACGGCCCACCGGAGCAGCCGCTCCCAGCCGCTCAGATGCTCGACGGGACGGATCCGCGTCCCCCCGACCGTGTTGGCGAAATCGAGGGCCAGGCTGCCCCCCACGCGCTCGAGGTCCTCCACCGACCGGGTGGAGGGTCGGGGGGGATGCTCCGCTTCCGGGAGGAACGAGCTCCCCCAGAGATCCTCCGCGGTCTGGATCTCGCTCCCCACCTCCGCCTCCGGGACGTTGCCCTCCCGTAGCGGAGGCCCGAACTTCGCGGCCCGGAATCGATCCTCTATCGAAGGAGATCGTAATGCCCGGCCCGACCTCCACGTTCGCGACCCCCGCGCTCGCCGCGCTGCTCGCCGCCTCCGCCCTGAGCGCCCAGGAGCCCCCGATGCCCTCTCCCGTCCGCTACTTCCTAGGCTGGGACAATCCCGCGAGCCAGCTCTACACGGTTCGAGTGACCGCCCCCGCCCAGGAGGGCCCGGTCGTCTTCTCGCTGCCCGCCTGGCGCCCGGGGCGCTACATCGTGCAGAACTACGCCGCCAACGTGCAGGCGGTCCGCGCCGAGGACGAGGACGGGGACCCCCTGCCGGTCGAGTGGGTGGACCTGGACTCGTGGCGGGTGGAGCCGGGTGACGCGCAGACGGTGACACTCGCCTACGAGTGGTACGCGGCGACGCTGGACGCGGGCTCCTCGTTCCTTCGGCCCGGCCTCGCCTACTTCAACCCCGTCAACCTCCTGCCCTGGGTGGAGGGTCGCATGGACCACCCCGTGACGCTGGAGCTCCAGGTGCCGGACACCTGGCCGATCGCCACCCAGCTCACGCCGACCGACGAGCACGGGGTGTTCACGGCGGCCGACTACCACGCCCTCGCCGACGCGCCCACGATCGCCAGCCCCGAGATCGTCCAGTGGGATTTCTCCCACGACGACGTCCCCTACTACGTGGTCTTCCGGCCGCTGCCCGACCTCGGCGAGCACGACCGGGAGGGGATCCTGGCCGACATCGAGGCGATCGCCCGGGAGCAGACCGCGATGTTCGGCGGCGCCCCCTACGAGGAGTACTGGTTCCTCTACCAGTTCGTCCCGCGTCCCTTCGGCCACGCGGTCGAGCACGCATCGAGCTCGTCGTACGTCCTCGGGCCCGTCGATCGCGCGTTCTCGAGCCGCCCGTCCTACCTCGGATTCCTGGGGATCACCGCGCACGAGCTCTTCCACGCCTGGAACGTGAAGCGGCTGCGCCCGGCGGCGCTCTGGCCGTACGACTACTCGGAGCCCCAGCTCACCCGGCTCCACTGGGTCACCGAGGGGGTCACGTCCTACTACGACAACCTGACGCTGGCGCGGGCCGGGCTGATGAGCGAGGAGGAGTACTGGAAGGCACTCGAGCAGAACGTCCAGTCGCTCCAGGGCTCCCCCGGCCGCCGGGTCACCAGCGCCGCGCTCGCCTCGCTCACCTCGTGGCACTCCGGCTACGGGTCGGGGAACCCGAACCAGTCGATTTCCTTCTACACCAAGGGCGCGCTTCTCGGGCTGCTGCTGGACCTCCAGATCCGCGACGCCACCGACGGCGCCCGCTCGCTCGACGACGTGATGCGGGCCCTCTACGCCCGGTACTACGAGCGGGGCGAAGGGATGCCCGAGGACGCCTTCCAGACGGCGGTCGCGGAGGTCGCCGGCCGCTCGTTCGGCGAGTTCTTCGAGCGCTACGTCCACGGGACCGACGAGCTGCCCTACGGCCCGCCCCTGTCCGTGGTGGGGCTCGAGGCCCGTGAGGTCCCCGACCCCGACCGGCCCGAGGCCACGCTCGGGATCGCCACCCGCCGCCAGGGCGAGGAGACCGTGATCGTGAACGTCCTGCCCGACGGCCCCGGCCTGACGGCCGGCCTCATGCGCGACGACGTGGTGCTGGAGCTCGACGGCTCGCCGGTGGAAGGCGACCTGCGGACGGAGCTCGCCGAAGTCGAGCCCGGAAGCGCGGTACGCCTGAAGATCCGCCGCGGCACGGAGGAGATGGATATCGAGGTCCGGGCGGCGGGGGGCGGGAACATGGCCTGGCGCGTGACGACGGTGGAGAATCCCGACGAGCGCCAGCTCCGCCTGCGCGCGGGCTGGCTCGCCTCGTCGAGCGGGCGCGACTAGTGCGGCTGACCTCGGCCGGCGCGGCCGGCACGGTCACCGGCTCGTGCCATCTGCTCGAGATCTCCGGCCGGCGGATCCTGGTCGACTGCGGTCTCTTCCAGGGCGGGGGACTCGCGGCGCTCAACCGGGAGCCCTTCCCGTTCGATGCGGCTGGCCTGGACGCGGTGATCGCGACCCACGGCCATCTGGACCACGTCGGGCGGCTCCCGGTGCTCGTCCGCGAGGGCTACACCGGCCGGATCCTGGCCACCCGCGCCACCCGCGCGGTCACCGACGTGATCCTCCAGGACTCGGCGAAGATCCAGCAGGAGGACTTCGACCGGGTGCTCCGGCGCGGCTCCGAGGACCGCGACGGCGGGGGCAACGAGAACAGCCCCGAAGAGCCGCTCTACCTTCCCGGCGACGTCCCCCTCACCATGGCGCTGTTCGAGGACGTCCCGTTCGACCGGGATCTGGACCTGGGCGGCGGCGTGCGCGCGCGGCTCCGCCCCGCCGGCCACGTGCTGGGGAGCGCGTTCGTCGAGATCGAGTCGCGGGAGGGCCGGGCGGTCTGCTCGGGCGACCTCGGGAACCGCGAGAACGCCCTTCACGAGGACGCCCCCCTCCCCATGGAGTGCGACGCCGTGCTCGTGGAGTCCACGTACGGGAACCGGACCCACCGCTCGCAGGAGGCGATGGTGGAGGAGTTCAGCGAGGTCCTGCGCGCCGCCGGCGGGGCGGGCGGGCTGGTCATGATCCCCTCCTTCGCCCTCGAGCGGACCCAGGCAGTCCTCTATCAGCTCAACCGGCTCATGGCGGCGGACGAGATCCCGCGGCTCCCGGTCTACCTGGACTCTCCCATGGCCACAAAGATGACCCGGCTCTACCAGTCGTGCGCGATCGAGTTCCGGGAGCCGGTGCGCTCCCTCTGCGCCGGCGGCGAAGACCCGTTCGACCCGCCGACTCTGAAGATCGTGACCTCGGCGCGGGAGTCGATGGAGCTGAACACGCTCGACGGCGGCGCGATCGTGATCGCGGGCAGCGGCATGATGACGGGCGGCCGGATCGTCCACCACCTGAAGCACCACCTCCACCGTCCGGAGGCCTCCCTGGTGATCGTGGGCTACCAGGCCGAAGGGACCCTCGGCCGGCGGATCGTGGACGGGGCGTCGAGTGTGCGGATCCACGGGGCCGACATCCCGGTCCGCGCCCGGGTGGCCACGATCAACGGGTTCTCGGCCCACGCCGATCGGGACGACCTGCTGGCATGGCTCCGGGGGACCCGGCAGGCGAAGGTCTACATGGTGCACGGCGAGCCGGAGGTCATGGAGGCGTTCGGGATCGCGCTCGCCGCGTCCGGCTATCAGGCGGTCGCGCCGGAGAGGAACCGGACGTACGAGATGGACTGACGGGGGCTCTTACAAGTATAGTTGTTAGAGTCCGGGGCGGCTCAGTTCCTGGCGCCCTCGAACGGCCCGCCCGCCCACACGATCCGCCCTCCGACCACCGTCATCACCGTCGCCACACCCTCCAGTTCCTCGGGCGGCACGGCGAACGGGTCGGGCTCGGCAATGACCAGATCGGCCACGTACCCCGGGGCGATCCGCCCCTTCCACGTTTCGGCGAACTCGGCATACGCCGAGCCGCTGGAGTAGGCGGCGAGGGCCTCCTCGAGCGAGATCTTCTCCTCGGGAACCCACCCCCCGGGCCGCGCGCCGTCCAGCGTGCGCCGGGTGACGGCGGCGTAGACCGTGCGCCACGGATCCAGCGGGGCCACGTACCAGTCGGTGCCGAAGGCGAGCGGCACGCCGGCGTCCAGGAACGAGCGGAAGGCGTAGGTGGTCTTCGCCCGCTCGGGACCGATCTTCCGCTCCGCCCAGCGGCCGTCGTCGATCGCGTGGAACGGCTGCACGCTCGCCACGGCGCCGAGCTCCGCCATCCGCGCGAAGTCCTTCCGCGCCATGTGCTGGGCGTGCTCGATCCGCCAGCGGCGATCCCACGCGGGATTCCGCTCGCCGATGGCCTCGAACTGGTCCAGCACCAGCGAGATCGCGGCGTCTCCGATGGCGTGGATCGAGAGCTGGAGCCGGGCGGCGTCGGCGGCGGCCGCCCGCGTCAGGAACGTGTCGGGCGGCTGCATCACGGCGTCCAGCAGGCCCCGGTTGCCGGGCTCGCCCTCGTAGTCGTCGAACATGTACGCCGTGGTCGAGCCGAGCGCGCCATCGGCGAACGCCTTGAGGCTGCCGAAGCGCACCCACTCGTCGCCCCATCCGGCGGTGATCCCGATCCCCGCCGGGTCTTCCCACCGCGACAGGGCCGTCCGGCAGAAGAAGCGGGCCGTCAGCCGCCCCGCGCGCGCGTACTCCTGCAGCAGCCGCACCGCGATCGGCGGATGATCGTAGCACATGTCCTGGAGCGTCGTGACCCCGAGCCGGGCCGCGTGCGCGAGCCCGGCGTCGATCGCCTCGCGGTACTGGGCCTCCGACAGCGGCGGGATGGCGTGCGCGATCAGCTGGCCCGCGTCCCGCAGGATGCCGGTCGGCTCGCCCGTCGCCGGATCGCGGTCGATCTGGCCGCCCGGCGGATCCGGCGTGTCGGCGGTCACGCCGGCCAGCTCGAGGGCGAGCGAGTTGGCGATCGCTATGTGACCGTCGGTGCGCGAGAGCCACACCGGGTTCTCCGGGGTGACCGGGTCGACGAGCGCGCGCGAGGGCAGGGGGCGCCCCGGCCAGCGCTCGTGGTCCCACGCCGCCGACAGATGGATCCAGCGGCCCGGCGGCAGGGTCTTCGCGTACGCCCCGAGCCGCTCGGCGAACGCCTCGGGGGTGTCGGTCTCTAGCAGGTCCGGGGCCTGCAGTCCGAGCGATCCGTCCACGAAGTGGGTGTGCGCGTCGTTGAACCCCGGCACTACTCGCCGGCCGCCCAGGTCCAGCCGGCGCGCGTTCGCCGGCACCTCGGACGGGGCGGGATCCAGCGCGACGATCCGGCTCCCCCGGACCAGCACCGCGGCGGCCTCGGGCCGCGCCGGATCGTTCGTCCAGACGCGGCCGTTCTCGAGCAGGAGCCAGGCCTCGCCGGCCGGGCTCACCTGGGCCCCCGCGGGGCCCGCCGTGAGGAGCGCGGAGAGGAGAGCACCCGCGACGGCACCCCTCACCCGGTCGTCTCCATGACCTCCGCCACCTGCGCGGCCACCGTCTCCAGGAAGTCCCGGTCGCGCTCGTCGAACGCGTCCAGCCAGTCGGAGTCGATGTCGATCTCCCCGATCACGGTCCCGTCCTTCGAGTGGATCGGGACCACGATCTCCGACTTCGTGGACGGGAAGCAGGCGATGAACTCCTCGCGCGCGGCGACGTCGGGCACGATCTCGGTCTCGCCCGTGCGGGCGGCGAGTCCGCAGATGCCCTCGCCCACGCCGATCCGCGTGTGCTCGGTTTCTTCGGGTCCGCTCCAGGCCGAGAGGATCAGCTCGTCCCCCTCGACCACGTAGATCCCGACCCACGAGTAATGGTCGAACCGCTCCTCCATCTGCACGCAGACCAGCTCGTGGACGTCGATCTCGGTCACGGCGGTCTGGAGCTGCTGGGACAACTCCTTGAGCGCCGTCTCGTACTCCTCGGGATCGATCTCCGGCCGTTCCTCGGTCAAAGCTCGCTCCTTCCCGGCTCCCCGGCGCCGTCCCCGCCGGGCTCGTCCGGCAGCCTCGCGCGGATCGCCTCGCGCACCCGGCCGCTCAGATCGTCGATAGAGTCCTTGCCGAGCCCCCGGGACGGGATGGGCGGCAGGACGGTCAGCTCGATCGTGCCCGGCAGGATCCACCAGGACCCCTTCCGCATCAGCCTTTCGCTGCCGGCGATCGCCACGGGCAGGATCGGAAGGCCGGTGTCGATCGCGAGGTGGAACGGCCCCCGCTTGAACGGGAGCAGCCGGGCGTCCCGGCTGCGGGTCCCTTCGGGCATGATGACGAACGAGACTCCCTCTGCACTCTCGGCGGCCGCGCGCTTCAACGCCGCGATCCCCCGCTCCCGGCGCCGGCGGTCGATCTCGATGTGCCGGCTCAGGCCGAAGGCCTGCCCGAACACCGGAACCTTGAGGAGCTCCTCCTTGCCGATCCAGCGCAGGTCGCGCCCCTTTCCGAGAAGATAGTGGACGACCGGGATGTCGTACATGGAACGGTGGTTCGACATCACGATGTACGACTCCCCCGGACGCACGTTCTCCATCCCCCGCATGTGGACCCGGGCGTTCGACGCCTCGAGGATCGTCCACACCCAGAAGCGCTCGAGGGAGCGCAGGAAGCGGCTGTCGGCGCCGGCCACGAGAAGCCACGGGATGTAGATCGCCGCCACGAGCAGCGTGAGGAGGGCGAGGGCGGTCCAGCAGTAGAGAGTGCGGAGCGTGGCCCACGCCCACCATACCGCGGGCCGGTGCTCGTGCCCCCGGGGCTTCAACCGCGTTCCGCCAACCGGTCGGACCAGGCGTCGAAGCGGCGCGCGATCCGGTGACGGGGATGCTCGAGCAGGAAGGGGCGGCCGTCCCGCAGCGCCCGCGCCACCCGGCGGTCCTCGGGGATCCACCCGAGCACGGGACAGTAGAGCGACAGGTTCTTCTGGACGACGACGCGGAAGCGCTCCAGCCATCCCCGCTCGCGCCGGTCGCGGACGCGGTTGAGGACCAGCCGCGGCGCGTCGTCCTGGAGGATCCCCACCACCTCGGGCCAGACCTCGGGCATCTCTTCGCGCAGGGAGCGGACGAGCGCGGTGATGGAGCGATCCTGCTCGGCGCCCGGACCGCGGAAGAAGTCCAGCATGAGGCCCATCGGCTCGGGGCGGTCGCGGAACTCGGTGAGGAGGCGCCGCAGGAGGTAGCCCTTCAGGAACCCGTAGGCGTCGTGGAAGGCCGCGGTATCGGGGGTCGTGACCACGATCTTGTGGTCGCCGAGAAAGAAGAAATCCAGCGTGGCCGGGGCGCTGCCGGCCGGGAGGTCCAGCACGACCACGTCGGCGTCCAGGCCGACCAGGGCCTGCACCAGCTCGAGCTTGCGCTGCCGCAGCGGATCGGGAGCGGTGACCAGGTCGAAGCCGCCGGCCACGTAGCGGAGGTTATCGAGCCGGGTGGGCTGGGCCACGGCGGAGAGCCACGGTGCGCGGCCCTCCAGGAAGTCGGTCAGCTCGGCGCGCGGCCACGGCTCGCCGAAGAACAGGTTCAGGTTCGACCCGCCCACGTCGAGGTCGACGGCCATGACGCGCCGCCCGCGGGCGGCGCCCTTGCGCGCCAGCGCGAGCGCCAGGCTCGAGGCGACGAAGGACTTGCCCACGCCGCCCTTGCCGCCACCGACGACGACCAGGACCGGTCCCGTGCGGGATGCGGCCGGCGGGCCCGCCGGGGTTTCTATCGCTGGAGCAGCCGGCCCAGCTCGTCCACCAGCGCGTCGACGACGGCGCCGTCGAGCGTGTGCTCCCCCAGCGTCTTCAGGCGGTCCAGCGCCTCGGCCACTCCGGTGTGCCCACGGTGCGGGCGCGGATGCGTCAGGGCCTCGAGCATGTCGCAGACTGCGAGGATGCGCGCGCCGGGATCGATCGCGTCCCCCACCAGCCCTTCGGGGTAGCCCGTTCCGTCCATCCGCTCGTGCTCCTCGAGCACGGTGCGAGCGATCGGGGCCGTCATGCCCGGCACGTCCTGGAGCCGCTGGAACCCCTTTTCGGCGTGGGCCCGGACCGTCCGGTCGAACTCGTCCCCGGAGAGCTTGGCCGGCGTGTCCCACGCCTCCTGCGTGCCCATCATCCCCACGTCGTGGATGAGCGCCGCGGTGCCCAGGTCGATCACCTCGCTGAGCGACCCTCTCAGCAGGTCGGCCGTCAGGACGGTGAGGACCGCCACGTTGACGTGGTGGCGGGCGAACCAGTCGTCGAGGACCGGCCGGAACACCTCCGGCAGGATCGACCCCGGCTCCTCGCGCAGGACCTCGAGCAGGTCGTACAGGGCGTAGCGCATCTCGCCGAGGTCCGCTTCGGCGCGCAGGTCGTCGGCCCACAGGATCCGGCGGACCAGGGCGAGCGCGGCCTCGTAGGCGGGCGGCATGGTCCCCGGCTCCGGCTCGGGGAATTCGATCGCCGGAGCGGCCGGCTCGGATGCCGGGGCCGCGGCGACCCTC